>JAEYVZ010000091.1 GCA_023431405.1 Actinomycetes bacterium | reverse complement strand
ACGACCTCAAGACGCGTGGCGTCGACGGGGTCCCCGAGCTCGTCTCCGCCGAGAGCATGGTGTTCACCGACGGCTCGCTCGGGTGCCCGAGCCCCGGCCAGTCGTACACGCAGGCCCTCGTCGACGGAATGCGGGTGGTCGTGTCGGTCGACGGGGAGACGTACGACTACCGCTTCGGCTCGGGCGACACCCTCAAGCTCTGCACGCGCTGACCTCCGAGTCGCCCCCGCGGCGCGCGTCAGCGCGAGGAACACCACGGCAAGAACACCGCGAGGATCCGCCCACGAGAACACCGAGGGGGCGATGCGTCCGCACCGCCCCCTCGGGCTGGGGTCCTCCCCGAAGGGCTACTTGACCTTCAGCAGCTGCGCCTCCTTCGCGCCGGCCTGGTTGTCGAGCACGACGACCATGGCACCGAGCGGCTTCTGCGCGGCGTACGCGGCGCGGTCGACCGTGATCGACGCGGTCGCCTTGCCGCGCTTGGGCACCGTGAGGGTGTCGACGCTGCTCAGCGCCGGCGCCTTCGGGTTGAAGGTGGCCGTGCCGCTGACCTCGTCTTCACCGCCGGAGGTGAGGCTGTACGCGGCGACCGAGTAGTCGAACGCCCCGGTCACGCCGATGTCGCTCGCCCACACCGGCAGCAGGATCGTGCTGCTGTCGGTCGGCGCGGTGGCCAGGTATCCGGCACCGAGGTACTGGCGCGTGGCGATGTTGTACAGGAACACCTCCGTCACCCCGTTGACGTCACCGGCACGGAAAGCGCCGGAGTCGTACGAGAACACGATCCAGTCGGGCGTGCCGTCGCGGTTCGTGTCGATGATGACGTCGAACTCGTTGTTCGCCGCGTTCGACCACCGCTTGTGGGTGTTCACCGCGAACTCGAGCACCTGCTCGCTTCCCTCCATGTAGGTGCGGACGCCGGCTGCGCGCACGTCGTAACCGGTGTCGGTCACGGCGGCCGGAGCATCCTTCTTGTCGCTCAGACCCCACGTGTACACGTTCGCCTGCGCGTCGAGGGCGCCGAGGCTGTTGCGGAGCGTGAGCTTGTTCGTGGTGCTCTTGCCCTTGCCCTTGTCACCCTTGTCGCCCTTCTTCGGGGTCGCCGAGCCGTGCTTCGACGGCGACGACGAGATCGTCGCGCTCACCTTGCTGGTGGAGCGCGGAACGATCAGGTACGGCACGCGCAGCGTCGCGTCGGAGGAGGTCAGGACGACATCGCCCGAGATCTCGTAGAACGCGAACTGGTCGTCCGGCAGCACCGAGGTGGGAACATCCTTGGCGGATGCCGCCACCGACACGACGAGCTTCGCGCTGCCGCCGGCGCGGACGGTGATCTTCTTGTGGCTGAACTTGACGTTCGCCTTCACCGACTGCTCCGAAGGCGCGGCCGACACCGTGAAGGTGACGGGCTTCTTGCCGTCGTTTCGCACCGTGACGGTCTTGACGCCGCCGAACCCGAGCGACGACTCCTGGAAGCCGAAGCTCAGCGCCGACTCACGCGCCCAGCCGCTCTCGGTGCGGAACGCGTCGCCCGTGGCCGTGACGGTCGTCGCGACCGCCTGGGCCGTGTCGACCAGTCCCACGCCGCCGCGGGTGAGGCTCTGACCGGCGACCTTCTCGGGGTCGGCGGTCGACACGATCGCCGCCGACACCTGGGGTGCCGTCCACGTCGGGTGCGACTGCACCGTCAGCGCCGCCACACCGGCGACGTGCGGGGCGGCCATCGACGTGCCCGAGAGGATCGCCGCACCGTTGCCGGTGCCGACGCCCGCCGAGGAGATGGAGACGCCGGGCGCCGCCACGTCGGGGCTGATCGCGCTGTCACCGGAGCGAGGACCGGACGACGAGAAGGAGGCGTACCCGCGGAAGCCGGGGTTCGCGATCTCCGTCGCCGTCAGGGTCGCCGTGGCGTCGTCGACCAGCGCAGCACCGTCGGACGAGCGCACCCCGAGGAACGGGATGGTCACGTCGTAGGGCGTGCCGTCGTCGGGGTTGGAGGTGATCATGCCCTCGTACGGCGGGAGCGTGTCGGCGTTGTTGACCATGACGACCGCTGCGGCCCCGGCCTGCTGACCGAAGATCGGCTTGGCGGCGCGCGCACAGGTGCCGCGGTCGACCACGGCGAGCTGGTTGCCGCCGCTGGTGATCCCGGCCTTCGTGAACGCCTCGACGGAGCAGCCGAGGGCCTCGTTCTCGCTCGTGGCGGGATCGTCGGTCACCCGCACGACCGTGAGGTCTCCGAGTCCGTCGACCTCGGCACCGTTGGCGTTGATCGCCTCGATGCTCTGGCCGTCGACCGTGATCGTCGCGCCGGGGAAGCTCTCGGAGCTGTCGACGGCGGAGACCGCGATGACGCCGTCACCGGTTCCGGGCGAGCCGGTCAGGTAGGGGCTCGGGCCGGAATTGCCGGCCGATGCCACGACCACGACGCCCGCGCCGACAGCGTTGCTGGCGGCCACGGCATCCGGGTCGTCTCCGCGACCGTACGAGGAGCCGAGCGACATGTTGATGACGTCCATGCCGTTGGCGACGGCCCAGTCGATGGCCGGGACGACCACGTCGGTGGAGCCGTCGCAGCCGAACACGCGCACCGCGTAGAGGTCGGCCTCAGGCGCGACGCCCGGTCCGACGCGGAACGAGTTCGACGCCGTGGTGGTGTCGTAGGCCCCGGTGTACGTCGAGCCGTCGGCGTTGACGCCCGATCCCGCGGCCGTTCCGGCGACGTGCGTTCCGTGGCCGTTGCAGTCGAGCGGGTTGTCGTCGGGGTGCGGGACGGGCTGGTACGAGTCGCTGGCGGGGTCGGCGTTGTAGTCGTCGCCGACGAGGTCGATGCCGCCCTTCACGCGCGGTGCCGAGGGGCCGTACAGGGCCGGGTCGGCGGGGGCGTCGGATGCGGCTGCCGCCTCTTCGAACGCGTTGACCGTGCCCGGGCCGCCGAAGGTGGCGTGGGTGTAGTCGATGCCGGTGTCGATGATGGCGACCTTGACGTTCTCACCGGTGTAGCCGGTGTTCTCCCATACCTGCGGCACACCGAGGAACGGCACCGAGACGGCGTTGTCGAGGTCGTAGGTGCGCACGGGGTGCACGGCGACGACGCCCGGGAGGTCGGCGACGGCGTCGAGCTGCTTGGCGGGGACGGTGGCCTGGATGCCGTTGTACGCCGACTGCATCTGCGCCTGGATCTTTCCGCCCTTGCCCGTGATCGAGCCGCGGATGGAGTCCTGCGCCTTCTTCAGCTTGCTCTTGACGGCCGAACGCTCAGACGAGGTGAGGTTGCGGCCCTTCTCGGCCTGCACGACTGCGACCGGATCGCCGGTCATCTCGATGATGACCGTGACGCGGCCGTCGGCCCCGACGGATTTGGGGGTGATGCCGTTGCTGATCTCGCCTCGGCTCGCCGATTGCGAGGAATCCGGCGACGTGTCGTCGCCGGTTGCGGCCAAAGCCGCGGTGGAGGGCAACATCAGCGCGATCGCGCCGATTGTCGCCAGGATGCGTCGTTGCAAGGTGGGTCCGCCTTTCGTGCAGGGGCCGAGGCCGCCGCCTGGTTGAGCAGTGGCTGAAAGGAGGCTATGCAGGTGCTGGAGGTCGGCGTAACTGGTATGAGAGAACTCTCATCCCAGGGCCGCGATCACGCGAAGAGCGCCACGGCCAGGTCGGGGTGGTCGACGAACAGCCCGTCGACGCCCGCGTCGACGAGCTCGCGCCACTCGCTCTCCCAGTCCCCGAACTGCGATGGTCGGCGCCCGATGCGGTGACGGCGCTCCAGGAACGCGTTCTCGGGGCGGCACGTCCACGTCAGAACACGGAGCCCGCGGTCGTGGGCGTCCGCGACCACCGGCGCAGGGTGCGCTCCGGGGCGACGGCCCGCGGCGAGCAGCATCACCTTGTCGAGGCTGATCCCGTCGACCCTCCCCACGAGGCTGTCGAGGCCCTGCGGAGAGGCGAACCACCTGTACGTGGGAGCGGAATCGGAGAGGTCGGCCGCGAGATCGAAGGGACGCCCTCCTGCTTCGAGGAGGAAGATGTACGACCCGCGGATGCCGTGGGCCCGCACCCGGTCGAGGATGCCGGGCTCGAACGATTCGACCGTGAGCGGATGCTGACCGCCGCCCCAGCCGGCAGCGGTGAGCTCGTCGGCGATGAGCGCCGCCACGTCGTAGCCGATTTTTTCGAAGTAGGTCGCGTGCTTGATCTCCAGCACGACGCCGATCTCACGGCCCTGCTCGAGCCCGGCGGCAGCGACGAGTTCGAGCACGTCGAGCAGCCGCAGCGGCGGCTGCTGCCCGTCGAAGCCGGCGCTTCCCGGCCGCAGCTGGGGGAGCCGCTCACGGCAGCGCAGCGTCGCGAGCTCGTCCCAGGTGAAGTCCTCGGTGAACCACCCCGTGAGCGGGGTGCCGTCGATCGTCTTCGTCGTGCGCCGGTCGGCGAAGCGCGGGTGGTCGGCCACGTCGGTGGTGGAGCCGATCTCGTTCTCGTGACGGACGACGGCCACGCGGTCGCGCGTGAACACGATGTCGGGCTCGACGGCATCCACGCCGTGAGCCAGGGCGAGCGCGTACGAGGAGCGGGTGTGCTCGGGGCGGTAGCCGGGCGCGCCTCGGTGTCCGATGATGATCGGGCGACGGGGCGGCATCCGCTCAGGCTACTGCCGCACCCGGGCCGAGAGCCGCCTCACGCCCGCTTCGATGCGCACTTCTTAGGGCTCTCACAGCGGAGCGCCCACCGCGGCGAAACCCCGTCCGATACGCTGGAAAACACAGCACCGCGCTGTGCACCGAACTTGGAGTGAGAGAGACCATGGCCTCCGGCAACTTCGCATTCAACAACCCGGCGTTCCAAGAGCAGCGCCCGGGACTCACGCCGCCCGCACCGCAGCAGGCAGGCGCCCAGACCCAGTACGCATCCGCCGCGCACGCCGGCGTGGATGCCGCCGCCAACGCGCAGCTCGAGGGGATGTTCACCGCTCCCCCGGCCGGCGCGATCCAGACCGGCCGCATGACGGTGGAAGACACCGTCATGAAGACCCTGAGCCTGTTCGCGGTGCTTCTGGTCACCGCCGTCGTCGGCTGGGTGTGGACCCTCGGCGGGGCGTTCTCGCCCACGCAGGTGGTCAGCGCCGAGCAGGTCACGATCCTTCCGTGGGTGATCGGCATGCTGGGCGGTTTCGTGCTCGCCCTCGTCGTGTCGTTCACCTCGCGCAAGAAGGTGCGTCCGGGCCTCATCTTCGGGTACGCGGCTTTCGAGGGTCTCTTCGTCGGCGGCATCTCGGCCTACTTCGAGCTGCTGTGGCCGGGCATCGTCATCCAGGCGGCACTGGCCACGTTCGCCGTGGTCGGCGTCGTCCTCGCCCTGTTCGCGAGCGGAAAGGTGCGCGCGAGCGCCCGTGCCAACAAGATCTTCCTCGTCGCGATCTTCGGCTACCTGGCGTTCGGCCTCCTGAACCTGATCCTCATGTGGACCGGTGTGACGCAGGGCATGTTCGGCCTCTACAGCGCCCCGAGCCCGATCTTCGGCCTCCCGTGGGGTGTCATCATCGGCGCGTTCGTCGTGCTCCTCGCGTCGTACTCGCTCGTGATGGACTTCGACCAGATCCAGCAGGGTGTGCGCAACGGCGCCCCCCGCGAGTTCGGCTGGGTCGGCGGCTTCGGCATCATGGTCACGGTCGTCTGGCTCTACATCGAGATCCTCCGCATCATCGCGATCCTCCGCGGCAGCAACTAGTACGCCGCTTCTTCGAAGGCCGTCCGGTCCACCGGGCGGCCTTCGTCGTGTCAGAGGTCGATCTGTCCGTCCATCCGGTGACACGCGCCGCCGCCGGGGTTAGCGTGGCCACGTGGCAGCACGCAAGGAGACCTACGTCCACATCGACGGCGCCGAGGTGCGCATCTCGCATCCCGACAAGGTCGTCTTCCCCGAGCCCGGACTCACGAAGCTCGACCTCGTCGAGTACTACCTCGATGTCGCCGACGGGGCCCTGCGCGGTGCGGGCGGGCGCCCCATGGTGCTGAAGCGGTTCGTGAAGGGCATCGACGCGGAGCCGTTCTTTCAGAAACGGGTGCCCGAGGGCCACCCCCCGTTCATCGACACGGCGACGCTGCACTACGCGTCGGGCACGTCGGCGGAAGAGACGGTCGTCCGGGATGCCGCAGGCCTCGCCTGGGTCGTGAACCTCGGATGCCTCGACCTCAATCCGCACCCGGTGCGAGCGAGCGACCTCGATCACCCGGACGAGCTGCGGGTCGACCTCGATCCGATGCCGGGGGTCGACTGGGTGCAGATCGTCGACGTCGCGCACGTCGTGCACGACGTGCTGACCGAGCACGGGCTGATCGGCTGGCCGAAGACGAGCGGGTCTCGCGGCCTCCATGTGCTCTCGCGCATCCGCCCTGAATGGTCGTTCCCCGAGGTGCGGCTGGCGGCGGAGACGCTCGCGCGCGAGGTGGCGGACAGGGCGCCCGGACTCGCGACGGCACGATGGTGGAAGGAGGAGCGCGGCGAGAGCGTGTTCGTCGACTTCAACCAGAACGCGAAGGACCGCACGGTCGCCTCCGCCTATTCGGTGCGGGCGCTTCCCGACGCGCGCGTGTCGGCTCCGCTGTACTGGGACGAGGTGCGGCGTCGTCGGCCGGAGGAGTTCACCGTGGCCACGGTGCGCTCCCGCTACGCGGAGGGCGGCGACCCGCACGCGGGCATCGACGATGCGGCAGGGTCCTTGGAGAGCCTGCTGCGGCGGGCGCAGGAGATCGGCCCCGCAGAGAAGCCCCCGCGCGGCGCGCGCGACGGGTCCGGCAGGCGCACGTCGCCGATGCCGCTCATCGAGATCGCGCGCACCCGCACGAAGCCGGAGGCGGAGGCGGCGCTTGACCGGTGGCGTGAGGAGAATCCCGACGTGGCCGCTCTGCTGCATCCGGCCGACGTGCTCCTCGACGGAATGCGCGGCTCGAGTTCGCTCTGGTACCGCGTGCGCATCAACCTGCAGCATGTTCCGGACGACGACCGTCCCGCTCAGGGCCCGCTGCTCGCCGACTACGACCCGTGGGCGTGACGTCGACTCCCGCTCGCCCTTCCCGTCATTCCCGCTCGCGCGGAACGCGAGGCGAAGTGATTCGACCCCTGAGGGCAATCGGGGTAGGGGTCCCCGCTCTCGTCCTCCCGCTCGCGCGGAACGCGAGGCGAAGTGATTCGACCCCTGAGGGCAATC
>JAEYVZ010000100.1 GCA_023431405.1 Actinomycetes bacterium | reverse complement strand
GCCGTCGACGGGTTCCGCAGCGACGTACCGCCCGGTGGTCACCGCCCATGGTCACCGCCCGGTGGTCACCGCCCGTGGTCACCGCCCGGTGGTCAGTCTGCCGCGAGCCCCAGCACGTCGAGGATCCATGCCAGTTCGAACGCGCGCTGCCGCCACGAGTTGTAGCGTCCGCTGACGCCGCCGTGGCCGGCGACCATCTCGCAGCGAAGGAGCGCGTCCGCCCCGACCTCCCGCAGCCGCGCGACCCACTTGGCGGGCTCGACATAGAGCACCCGGGTGTCGTTGAGTGAGGTCGTGGCGAGGATGCGCGGGTACTTCACGCCCTCGCGGACGTTCTCGTACGGCGTGTACGACTTCATGTACGCGTACACGTCGGCGTCGTGAAGGGGGTCGCCCCACTCGTCCCACTCGATCACCGTCAGGGGGAGCGACGGATCGAGGATGGTGGTCAGCGCGTCGACGAAGGGCACGTCGGCGAGGATCCCGGCGAACAGCTCGGGGGCGAGGTTGGCGACGGCGCCCATGAGCAGGCCGCCGGCCGATCCGCCTTCGGCGACGAGCAGGTCAGGGCGCGTCCAGCCTTCCGAGACGAGGTGGCGCGCGCAGGCGACGAAATCGGTGAATGTGTTGCGCTTGCGCAGCAGCTTCCCGTCTTCGTACCACTGGCGGCCCAGCTCGCCGCCGCCGCGCACGTGCGCCACGGCGAAGACGACGCCCCGGTCGAGCATCGACAGTCGCGCCACGGAGAATCCGGGCTCGATCGAGTGCTCGTACGATCCGTAGCCGTACAGGTGGACCGGGCGGGGCGTGCTGCCCGGTTCGCCGAACGAGCGCTTCCAGACGAGCGAGATCGGCACCTGCGTGCCGTCGTCAGCGGTCGCCCACACCCGCTGCTGTCCGTAGTCGGCGGGGTCGTAGCCGCCCAGCACGGGCTGACGCTTGCGCAGCAGCAGCTCGCGGCTCCCGACGACATAGTCGTACACCGTGCCGGGGGTGGTGAACGATCCGTAGCCGATGCGGATCATCGGGGGAGCCCACTCCGGGTTCCCCGCCGTCCCCACCGAGTAGAGGGGCTCGTCGAAGGCGATCTCCTCGACGTCGCCGGTCGTGTAGTCGAGCATTCCCAGGCGAGGCAGCCCCTCGCGGCGGTAGGCCACCACTCCCCAGTCGCGGAAGGCCGACATGTCGAGCAGGCGACGGCCCGGCATGTGAGGGAGCACGATCTCCCGTGCGGCCGTGGGGTCGGCTGCCGGCACACGCACGAGTTCGAAGTCGAGGGCGCCGTCGTTGTGGAGGACGTAGAGGACGTCCTCCCCGTCGATGACGGCGTGGGTCGCCGAGTACTCGACGCCCTCACGGCGCGGCCAGATCACCCTGGGCGGGGTGCGGAGGTCGTCGGCGGGGACGAGGAACTCCTCCGAGGTGATCGACGAGCCGACATCGATCATCAGGTAGCGCTCGCTGCGAGTGAACCCCGCTCCCACCCAGTAGCGCTCGTCGGGCTCGTGGAAGAGCGTCACGTCGGCCGCGGCATCCGTTCCGACCTCGTGCAGCCACACGGTGTCGGGGCGCCACGCGTCGTCGACGGTGGTGTAGACGACGAAGCGGCCGTCGGGGGAGAAGGTGGCGCCCGACGAGGTGTTCTCGATCACGTCGGGGAGGTCGGTGCCCGAAGCGAGGTCGCGGATGCGGAGGGTGTACCGCTCGTCGCCCTCGACGTCGACGCCGTACAGCAGGAGGGTGCCGTCGTTGGACACCTCGAGGCTCCCGAGCGAGAAGAACTCGCTCCCGGCGGCTTCGACGTTGGCGTCCAGGAGCACCTGTTCGCCGGGGACCGGGGTGTCGGCGTTCAGCTCGGGCGGGGTCCAGTCGTCGGAGGAGGACAGCGGAGCGCGGCAGTGGATGCCGTACTGCTTGCCCTCTACTGTCCGCCCGTAGTACCACCAGTCGCCACGCCGCGACGGGACCGAGAGGTCGGTCTCCAGGGTGCGGCCCTTGATCTCGTCGAAGATGCGCTCGCGGAGCCCCTGGAGGTGCTCGGTCCGCGCGTCGGTGTATGCGTTCTCCGCCTCGAGGTGGGAGATGACCGCGGGGTCGTCCTTCGCCCGGAGCCACTCGTACGGGTCGGTGACGGCGTCGCCGTGGTGGCTGCGGGAGGCGGGGCGGGCAGGGGCTACAGGAGGCTGCGACATGCTCACCCTTACAACGCTAATCCACCTGTTCGGGGTGCACGCGGGCGGGTTCTGCGATCGCCCCATCATGTGCGAGGATTTTCTGGTCCGGTTGCCGGATCATGAACCCACGGTGAACTGTTCGTTCGCACTCTCGCCGATGCGCAGACATCGGCATCCCCCTCCCTCCTACGGAAAGCGAACTGTGGAAGCCGCAGTATTCATCGTGGTGCTGGTCATCGCACTGGCTCTCTTCTTCGACTTCACCAACGGCTTCCACGACACGGCGAACGCCATGGCGACGCCGATCGCGACGGGTGCCCTGAAGCCGAAGGTCGCGGTGCTGCTGGCGGCAGTGCTGAACCTCGTGGGCGCGTTCCTGTCGACGGAGGTCTCCAAGACCATCTCCCACGGCATGATCCGCGAAGACGGCATCGACGCGGCGACGTTTCTGCCGATCATCTTCGCGGGCCTGATCGGCGCGATCACGTGGAACATGCTCACGTGGCTGCTCGGCCTTCCGTCCAGCTCGTCGCACGCCCTGTTCGGGGGGCTCATCGGAGCGACGCTGGTCGGCGCGAGCGTCACGGCGATCGACTTCGGCGTCGTGCTCAGCAAGGTCGTGCTGCCCGCCGTCATCGCTCCGTTCACGGCGGGCGTCATCGCCTTCGCCGCGACGAAGGCGGCGTATGCCGTCACGCGCCGCTACGACAACAAGCCCGACGGCCGCGACGGGTTCCGATGGGGTCAGATCCTCACGTCGTCGCTCGTGGCGCTGGCCCATGGCACCAACGACGCGCAGAAGACGATGGGGGTCATCACCCTCGCACTGATCACGGCGGGCTTCCAAGACCGCGAGCACGCCGACCCGCAGTTCTGGGTCATCTTCGCGTGCGCCTTCACGATCGCGCTGGGCACGTACATGGGCGGCTGGCGCATCATCCGCACCCTCGGCAAGGGGCTCACCGATGTCAAGCCGGCGCAGGGTTTCTCGGCCGAGTCGTCGACCGCGTCGACGATCCTCGCCTCGAGCTTCTTCGGGTTCGCGCTGTCGACCACCCAGGTCGCCTCCGGCTCTGTCATCGGCTCCGGCCTCGGTCGTCGGGGCTCGACCGTGCGGTGGCGCACGGTGGGTCGCATCGGCATCGGCTGGCTGCTGACCCTTCCCGCCGCCGGCGCCGTCGGGGCCGGTGCGGCCCTGATCGTGGTGTGGCTGGGGCCGGTCGCCGGTGTCACGATCGGCGCCGTCCTGGCGCTGGTGATCATCCTCGCCATCTTCCTGCGCTCGCGGGTCAACGCGGTGCACGCGGGCAACGCCATGAGCGAGGTCGCAGACTCGGGTCACGCCGTCAAGGTGAAGCGCAACCCGCCGCCCACGCGCCGCCAGCGTGCCATCCTCCGCGAGCAGGCGCGCCTGAAGGCCGAGCAGGAGGCGCGCGAGAAGGCGGCCCGCAAGGCGAAGGCCAAGGCGGATGCCAAGAAGGCCGCCGACGAGAAGCGCGCCGCCGAGAAGGTCAAGGCCGACGCCGCGAAGGCCTCGAAGAAGGACGCCGCCAAGGCCTCGAAGACGACGGCGGCCGACACGCGCGCCTCCGCGGCGTCGAAGGGCAAGAGCGGATCGAAGAAGGGCGGCTCCGGCGCTAACGGGCAGAAGGACCGCGCCGAGAGTCAGGGAAGCGACGAGCGAGCCGACAAGAAGTCGGGCAAGAACGCGTCCGGCAAGAAGCCCACGGGCGCGAAGACGAAGGGTGGGGGCAAATGAGCGTCTCGATCGACTGGCTCGCCTTCTTCCAGGTGTTCCTCGCCGCCCTCGCCGGTGCGGTGCTGGTCGTCGGCTTCTATGCCATCGGGCTGCGCATGCTCGTGCGCGCCGGCCGCGCCCCCGTGGTCGCTCCCGCGGAGTTCACCGACGCCATCACGGTCATCACCGAGAAGGAGGCCAGGCGCGCGGCGAAGGCCGCCGCCAAAGCCGCCCGCAAGAGCCCGCTGACCGAGGGGCAGAAGACCCTCGCGCTGGTCGCCGCCGTAGCGGCGTTCTCGGTCTCCGGGCTCGCCGTGCTCGGCGGCCTGCTGCTCATCGTTCTGCACTGAACCGGCACTGCCGGGGCGGCGTCGGCCGCCGCGCGTAGGCTGACCGCATGGACACGACCGACGAGACGCAGGCGGATGGCGTCGTACGGTTCGGAGCGCACGAGCCCGCACGGCGCACGCTCGTGCATCTCAGCGACACCCATCTCCTGGCAGGCAACCGTCCGCTGGCGGAGCGCTACGACACGGCGGCGAACCTGGAGGCCACCCTCGCCGCGGTCGAGCGCACCGGCATCCGGCCCGACGCGATCGTGTTCACCGGCGACCTCACCGACCTCGGCGAGCCAGACGCGTACGCCGCCCTGCGCGCAGCGGTCGAGCCGTTCGCCGAGCGACTGGGTGCACCGGTGGTCTGGGTGGCGGGGAACCACGACGAGCGACCGGCGCTGCGCCAGGGGCTGCTCGACGCCGACCCCACCGAAGATCCGGTCACCGGCGTGTGGGACCTCGGAGGACTGCGGCTCATCGCGCTGGATTCGTCGGTTCCGGGGTGGCATCACGGCGATCTCGACGCCGGTCAGCTCGCCTGGCTGCGAGACGAGCTCGACCATCCGGCACCCCTCGGCACGATCATCGCGCTCCACCACCCACCGCTTCCGAGTCATATCCCGCTGTTCGACATCCTCGAGCTGCGGCACCAGACGGAGCTCGCCGACGTGATCGCGGGTACGGATGTCCGCGCGATCCTCGGCGGCCACCTTCACTACTCCACGAGCGGCACGTTCGCGGGGGTGCCCGTGAGCGTGGCGGCCGCCACCTGCTACACGATGAACCTGCAGCGGCCCCCGGCGTCGGTGAACGGCATGGATGCCGGGCAGTCGTTCCATCTCGTGCACGTCTACGACGACGTCATCACCCATTCGGTGGTGCCGGTGGTGGAGGCGGAGACGGGCGAGTACTTCTCGCCGGAGTGGGTGGCGCAGATGGCCGCGCTCACCGCCGAGGAGCGCCTCGAGCGGTTCTCCCGCAAACCGCCTCGCTGATCGCCGTCGCGTACACTCGGGCCGCCCCTTATGTACCTGCAGTACATCGTCCGTCTTCGCGAGGGGGGTTAGGCTCGGTGCGATCCCACCCGCTGACGAGAACCCACGAGGACTCACGCACCATGGCTCAGGACGCAACGACGCGCACCCGTACCGAGACCGATTCACTCGGCTCCCTCGAGATCCCCGCCGACGCCTATTGGGGCATCCACACGGCGCGGGCACTGGAGAACTTCCCGATCTCCCAACGGCCGATCTCGGTCTACAAAGACCTCGTGGTCGCCCTGGCGATGGTGAAGCAGGCCTCCGCCCGCGCCAACCTCGAGATCGGCGTGCTCGACAAGGAGCGCGCCGACCTCATCGATCGCGCCGCGCAGCGCGTCATCGACGGCGAGTTCCACGACCAGTTCGTGGTCGGCGTCATCCAGGGTGGAGCGGGCACCTCCACCAACATGAACGCCAACGAGGTCATCACCAACATCGCGCTGGAGATGGCAGGGCACGAGAAGGGCGACTACGCGTTCCTGTCGCCCATCGACCACACCAACCGCAGCCAGTCGACGAACGACGTGTACCCGACGGCGGTGAAGATCGGGCTGAGTCTCGATCTGAAGTCGCTGCTGGAGGAGCTCGACCTGCTGCGGCAGTCGTTCCTGGCGAAGGCGCTGGAGTTCCACGACGTGCTGAAGATCGGTCGCACGCAGCTCCAGGACGCGGTGCCGATGACTCTGGGGCAGGAGTTCCACGGCTTCGCGACGACCCTCGGCTACGACCACCAGCGCCTCACCGAGAACGCCTATCTCCTCTATGAGATCAACATGGGCGCCACGGCCATCGGAACGGGCATCACGACCCACCCGGGCTACGCCGCCGCGGTGCTCCGGCACCTGCGCGAGATCACGGCGCTCGACCTCGCCACGGCCGACGACCTCGTCGAGGCCACGAGCGACACCGGTTCGTTCATGTCGTTCTCCGCGTCGCTCAAGCGCAACGCGATCAAGCTCTCGAAGATCTGCAACGACCTGCGCCTGCTGTCGTCGGGGCCGCAGGCGGGCCTGGGCGAGATCAACCTCCCCGCCCGCCAGGCGGGCTCCAGCATCATGCCCGGCAAGGTGAACCCCGTCATCCCGGAGGTCGTCAACCAGGTGGCCTTCGCCGTCGCCGGCGCCGATCTGACCGTGACGATGGCGGTCGAGGGCGGGCAGCTGCAGCTGAACGCCTTCGAGCCGGTCATCGCGCACTCCATCTTCCAGTCGATCACGTGGATGCGCCGGGGCATGCGCACCCTCCGGGTGAACTGCGTTGACGGCATCACCGCCAATCGCGAACGCCTGGGCGCGATGGTCGGCGCCTCGGTCGGTGTCGTCACTGCCCTCACCCCGTTCATCGGATATGCCGCCTCGGCGGCGCTGGCCAAGACGGCCCTGCTGACCCACCGCAACGTCGGCGACCTCGTGGTGGAGGCGGGGCTCATGTCGCGCGAAGAGGTCGACAAGCAGCTGTCTCCCGCCCGGCTGTCGGGACTCGAGACGATCACTCAGGCGATCCCGATCGTCCAGCCCGCCGAGAACGTCGTCGAGGGCTGATCGGCGAGGCCTTTGCGCCGACGGGCCGGATGCCGCTAGCGTCGCCATGCCGGGAAATCCCGCCACGCAGAAGGAGAATCTCCATGACCGACCCGCAGAACCCGCAGCAGCCGCCGGCCTACGAGACCCCGGCCTACCCCGCAGCGCCGCCCGCAGCCCCCGCGTACGCGCAGGGCGGCTACGCCGCTCCGGCCGGCCCGGTGCCCGGGAAGACGCTCGGCATCGTGGCCTTCGTGCTGTCGTTCTTCGTGCAGCTCGTCGCCCTCATCCTCGGCATCGTCGCCCTGGTGCAGAGCAAGAAGGCCGGTGCCGGGAACGGCTGGGCGATCGCCGCCATCATCATCAGCGCCCTCGGCCTCATCGTCGGCACCATCCTGTTCTTCGCGTTCCTGCTGCCGACCTTCTCGGCGGCGGCGACGTGTGCGAGCGACCCGACGGCCATCGTCACGGTGTGGGGCGTCGAGGTGCCCTGCAGCGAGGTCGTCAACCCCTGACCTTCAGGCAAGCGGCGGCCGCTGTGGCCGCGTGACGAAGGGGCGGTGCCGGTGGCACCGCCCCTTCTGCGCTCGGCGACCGTCACCGGCGGCGCGGACGCGCGTCTTCGTGCTTCTGTGACCTCTGACGGCCGGTGTCAGCCGATGATGCGGCAGTGCGTCGTGAGGGCCCCGATGCCGTCGATGCCGACGGTGACCGTCGAGCGGTCTCGAAGGAACACCTGCGGATCGCGCGAGTACCCCGCCCCGCCCGGGCTCCCCGTGGAGATGAGGGTGCCGGGAAGGAGCGTCGCCGACTGGGAGAGGTGGGAGACGAGCGTGGCGACCGAGCGGATCATCTGCCCGGTCGAGCCGTCTTGCAGGGTCTCGCCATCGACGACGGTCCAGATGTGGAGGTCTTGCGGGTCGTCGATCTCATCGGCGGTGACGACCACCGGACCGGTGGGGGTGAATCCGTCGAACGACTTGCAGCGAGACCACTGCGCTTCGGAGAACTGGATGTCGCGGGCGGTGATGTCGTTGACCACCGTGTAGCCCCACACGTGCGACAGCGCCTCCGCCTCCGTCACGTCCTTCGCGGCGCGGCCGATGATGACGCCGAGCTCGGCTTCGTAGTCGACCGACTCGCTCAGTGAGCGGGGCCACGTCGTGGTGGCCTCGTGCCCGGTGAGGGATGCCGGCCAGAGGACGAAGACGGTCGGGGCCGTGTCGGCTTTGAGGCCGAGTTCGCTCGAGTGTGCGGCGTAGTTGAGGCCGATGGCGAGCACGATCGGCGGGCGCCGCACCGCGGACGCGAAGCCGAGGCCTGCCAGCGGCATCCAGCCCTCCGCGCCGTCCGCCGCCTCGCTCACACGTGCGAGCAGGTCGTCGCCTCCCTCGATGAGGTCTTGCAGCTCGTCGGGGGCGCCCTCGAACAGCGGAGCGACGGGGAGGGCCTCGTCGCCCCGGACGATCGCGAGGTGCGGGTCGACGGACGCGGCGGAGGTCACGTGGGCGAAGCGCATCCTCTCAGGCTATCGGGCGCCGGGCAGGGCGGCGTCAGGGTGCGCCCTATCATGGCGCCATGAGCTTCCCGTCGCCGTTCGCCCAGCCCCCGCACGCCGCGCCGGCGCCGGTCGACGGGGCGGCGTCGGTGCCCGCGCTGCCCGTTCCCCCCTCGCTCACGGTGGCACGACGGGGGCGCTCGGCGCCGCTGTGGCTGTTCGCGATCCTCCTCGTGGGCGCCTTCGGCCTCGCGGCATATCTCGTGACCTTCCTGGGTGCTGCGGCCGCGATCGTCGGCATGGTGCTGGCGGTCGCGCCGTTGGCGGGGGTGCTCTTCGCGATCCACCTCGTCGACCGGTGGGAGCCCGAGCCCCGGAGCCTCGTCGTGGTGGCCGTCGCCTGGGGCGCTGTCGGTGCGGTGGGCCTGGCCCTCGGCGTCGACCTGCTGCTGTCACCGTCGCTCGCCGTGATCGACCCGACCACGGCCGACACCTTCTCATCCGTCGTGCAGGCGCCCATCGTCGAGGAGATGGCGAAGGGCATCGGGCTCCTCCTCGTCTTCGTCGTCGGGCGGCGTGCCTTCGACGGGCCCATCGACGGGATCGTCTACGGCGCGCTGATCGGCGCCGGCTTCGCCTTCACCGAGAACATCCTCTACTTCGCGACGAGCCTCATCGAAGGCGGGGTCGGCGACGTGACGTTCACGTTCGTCCTCCGCGGCATCCTCTCGCCGTTCGCCCATGTGATGTTCACAGCGGTGACAGGCTTCGCCCTCGGCCGCGCCGCACGGGCAGGTCAGTCGCTCGCCGAGGCGATGTGGCCGTGGGTGGTCGGTGTCATGGGCGCGGTCGGGCTCCACGCCCTGTGGAACGGGTCGGCGATGTTCGCCGACTTCTTCGCGCTGTACGTGACCTTGCAGGTGCCCCTGTTCATCGGTTTCGTCGTCGGGGTGCTGCTGCTGCGGCGAGAGGAGAGCCGGCTCACCCGGGCGCGGCTCGGCGAGTACGCCGCCGCCGGGTGGTTCTCGGCGTCCGAGGTCGAGATGCTCGCCACCGCACGCGGGCGGCGTCAGGCGCTGGCGTGGGCGCGCACGCTTCCCGGCGACCGCGTGCGGCTCATGCGCGAGTTCATCGCGGAGGCGACCGCGCTGGCCGCCGCGCGTCAGCGCGCGATCACGGGCCGCGACGAGCATGCCGCCGTCGAGGAGCGGGTGTACCTGGCGCGCACCGTGTCAGCGCGGGCGGCGCTGCTCGCACGCTGACGGAATGACGAAGCGGGAGTGACGCCGGGGGAGGGGGCCCGGACGAAGACTCAGCGCCCGGTGCCGCGGCGATGCCTGCGTGTCTACCGGGCGCTGAGTTGGCCTGGATTCATGTCACCACGGGGGCGTGACGCTGTCAAGGGCGCTCGGGTCGCTGTCGCGGAGCGTCGCCGTCGTGCTTGGATGGAGTCATGACTGACGACCGCACCAAGCCTGAGATCGACGCACCCGAGGGTCCCGCCCCCACCGAGCTCGTCATCCGCGACATCATCGTGGGCGACGGCGCCGAGGCGAAGCCCGGCGACACCGTGACCGTCCACTACGCCGGGGTCGAGTTCGACTCTGGCGAGGAGTTCGACTCGTCGTGGGGTCGTGGCGAGAGCATCCAGTTCCCGCTGCGCGGCCTCATCCAGGGCTGGCAGGACGGCATCCCGGGCATGAAGGTCGGCGGGCGCCGTGAGCTCGTCATCCCGCCGCACCTGGCCTACGGTCCTGCGGGAGGCCACTTCCTCGGTGGCAAGACGCTGATCTTCGTCATCGACCTCCTCGACGTCGCCTGAGCTGATCGGGCACACGCAGGGCGGGATGCCTCGGCATCCCGCCCTGCGTCGTTCCCGCCCGGGCAGACGGGGGGATCTCAGATTTTTTTACATTCGTGGGAATAGATCTCATCCGACGGTGTTTCACCCTCGCAGACCGACCAACCTCACGAAGGGCACAGCAATGACCGAAACGACCACCGCAGCCACCATCGAGATCCCCGGCTACAAGGCCGGCACCTGGGTGCTCGACCCCTCGCACAGCGAGGTCACCTTCAGCGTGCGTCACATGATGATCTCCAAGGTGCGCGGCACGTTCGGCGTCAAGAGCGCGACGATCATCGCCCCCGAGAACCCTCTCGAGGCCCGCGTCGAGGCGAGCGTCGACGTCGCCTCGATCGACACCAAGGACGAGGGCCGCGACAACCACCTGCGCTCGGCCGACTTCTTCGACGTCGAGAACCACCCGACCCTCGACTTCGTCTCCACGGGCGTGCGCTACGAGGGCGGCGACTTCCTCGTCGACGGTGACCTCACCATCCGCGGCATCACCAAGCCCGCCACCTTCGAACTGGAGTTCGGCGGCTTCGGGACCGACCCGTGGGGCAACTACAAGGCGGGCGCCACGGCCAAGACCGTGATCAACCGCGAAGACTTCGGCCTCACGTGGAACGCCGCGCTCGAGACGGGCGGCGTGCTCGTCGGCAAGGACGTCACCATCACCCTCGACCTGCAGGGCTCGCTCCAGGCGTGATCGCGTGAGCGGGTGACACCCGACGAGAGGGGCGGATGCCGACGGCATCCGCC
>JAEYVZ010000090.1 GCA_023431405.1 Actinomycetes bacterium | reverse complement strand
GCCGGCGCGAAGGCGGCGCAGCTGCTGAAGGACAAGTCGCCCTGCGGGGAGGACCCCAGCCCGCGGGGGGGGTGCGGACGCAGCGCCCCCTCGGTGTTCTCGTCGGCGGGTCCTCGCGGTGTTCTTGCCGTGGTGTTCCTCGGGTACGTCACCGGATCCCCCCGTATCCGTCGCCCTGTCGTTAGGGTAGAGACCACTTCTGCATCCGCAGAGGATGGGTCGGTCACCCCCCCGCCAGCCCGCCTCGGGCACCGGTCGTGGGCGATCGTTGATAGAGGTGGATGGGATGGCTGTCGCGGACAAGGTCGTCGATGGTGAAGCACGGCGTCAGCGGGCGCTCGACGAACTCGGGATCCTCGACACCCCACCCGACGAGCGCATCGACCGCATCACGCGCCTCGCCCGCGACTTCTTCAGCGTGCCGATGGTGAGCGTGAGCCTTCTCGACCACGATCGCCAGTGGCGGAAGTCGCAGATCGGGCTCGGCGGCGACGAGGCGCCTCGCGAGGACTCGTTCTGCGACGCGACGGTCGCCCGCGGCTCCATGCTGGTCGTGGAGGATGCCGACCTCGACGCGAAGTTCGCCGGCAACCCGTTCGTGACGGGTGACCCTCACCTCAAGTTCTACGCCGGGCAGCCGCTGGAGGCGCCGGGCGGCGAGCATGTCGGCACCCTCTGCATCCTCGACACCAAGCCCCGCACGCTCAGCGAGAGGGAGCGAACCGTGCTCGCGGAGCTTGCGGCCTGGGTGCAGACCGAGCTGGTCAGGGAGCGCGAACTCAATCACGCCACCATCGTGCAGCGCGCGCTGCTCCCGCAGTCGACGCCGTTGGTCGAGGGGTACACGCTGGCCGCGGTGGCCGTCGCCGCCGGGCAGGTCATGGGCGACCTCTACGACTGGTACCTCCGCGACGGGCGCCTGCGGCTGTCGCTGGCCGACGTCATGGGCAAGGGCATCGGAGCGGGCATCATCGCCGCTGCGGTGCGGGCCTCGCTGCGCACAGCGCCCGAACGTCCACTCGTGGACGCCGTCTCGGAGATCGACCGGCTGCTGTCCGACGACCTGGGCGACGTCCAGATGTTCGTCACGGCGCTCCATGCCGAGGTCGATCCCCGGTCGGGCCGCGTCGACTACGTCGATGCGGGCCACGGGCTGGGCTACATCCTGCGCGCCGACGATTCGTGGGAGGCGCTGAGTTCGACGGGGCTGCCGCTGGGAATGGGCCTCAACGACCTGCGTTCGGAGGGGGTCGTGCGGCTGGATCCCGGCGACATCCTGATGTGCTGCTCCGACGGACTCCTCGACGTGCTCGATCCCGACGATCCGTTCGAGCACGTGCGACGCGAGCTGCGTCAGGCCGGCCCGGCGGGAGCCGTCGCCGAAGCGGGACGCCTGGCTCGCGCGGGCGGCACCAGCGATGACCTCACCGTGCTGGTCGTGAGGCGCGACGCATGACCGCGCGGTTCGTCATCATCCGCGTGCTCGCGGTGCTGTCGGTGATTCTGGGTGTCAACTACGTGGCGTGGCGCTGGCTCGCCTCGGTCAACTGGGACGCGTGGTGGATCGCCGTTCCGCTCGTGATCGCCGAGACGTACAGCCTCATCGACACCTTCTTCTTCGCAGTGACGATGTGGCGTGCGCGGGCGCGGTCCGCCCCGCGATCGGCTCCCGCCGGCACTGTCGACGTCTTCATCACGACCTACAACGAACCGGTCGAGATGGTCACGGCCACCGCGCTGGCCGCTCGCCGGATCTCCTACCCGCACCGCACGTGGGTGCTCGATGACGGTGCCCGCCCCGACATGGCCGAAGCGGCGCGCGTCGCGGGCGTCGGGTACATCACCCGCACGAAGGACTGGGAGGGGAAGCCTCGTCACGCGAAGGCGGGAAACCTCAACAACGCGCTCCTCCAGACCGACGGTGATTTCCTGCTCATCCTCGACGCCGACCAGGTGCCGCACCCCGACATCCTCGACAAGACGCTCGGCTATTTCGCCGATGACGACGAAGTCGCCCTTGTGCAGACTCCGCAGTGGTTCGTCAACGTCGACGAGGCCGATCCGCTCGGCAGTCAGGCCCCCCTCTTCTACGGTCCGATCCAGCAGGGCAAGGATGGCTGGAACGCCGCCTTCTTCTGCGGATCCAACGCGGTGCTCCGCCGCGACGCGCTCATGCAGCTCGGCATCGTCGGCTACGTGCGCAGCATCGAGGAGTCGCTCCGGGCCTCCCTCAAGACCGCGAGCCGGATGCTGCAGCGCGCGGCCGCCGACAGGGACACTCCGCCCGACGTGGCGGCCGAGCTCGACGGACTTCGGGCCGTCGTCGAGCGGGCGCGGTCGGAGGCGGCGGCGGGGGAGCCGATCGGCGAGGTGACCTACCGTGTGCAGACGGCGGTGCAGGAGGCATCGGCCCGGCTCGTCGCCGGAGACCTCGCTGCCGTCGAAGCCGACCTGGCGGCGATCGGGGAGTATCCGGTGCAACGCGATGCCGAGATCGGGGCGATGGTGGTCGACGAGCGCGGGCTCGACGCGCTCGCCGTGCGTGAGCTGTCGCCGCTGGGGGCCGTGGCCGCCGTCAACGGGCTGTTGGCGTCGCTGCGGATCGACAGGCCCGACGAAGCCCAGCCCGTGCAGCCCCTCGCGACGATCTCGATCACGGAGGACATGGCGACCGCCATGCAGCTCCACGCCCTCGGGTGGCGGAGCGTCTACCATCACGAGACCCTCGCAGAGGGCCTCGCGCCCGAAGATCTGCGCACCATGCTCACCCAGCGCCTGCGGTGGGCCCAGGGCACCCTGCAGGTGATGCTCCGCGACAACCCGCTCACGAAGAAAGGGCTCGACGTCGGACAGCGCCTGATGTACTTCGCGACGATGTGGAGCTACCTGTCGGGATTCGCCGCGGTCATCTACATCGCCGCCCCCGTGATCTACCTGCTTTTCGGCATCCTGCCCGTCACGGCGTGGACAGTCGACTTCTTCGCGCGGTTCCTGCCGTATTTCCTCGTCAACCAGGTGCTGTTCGTCGTCGTCGCCCGGGGGCTTCGCACGTGGCGCGGGCAGCAGTATTCGCTCGCCCTGTTCCCGGTATGGATCATGGCGTGCGTGACGGCCTTCCGCGATGTCGTGCTCGGCCGGTCGCTGAACTTCGTCGTGACCCGCAAAGACGGCCGGGCGGCGGGCGGACCCCCGTGGCGCCAGATCTGGCCACAGCTCACGGCGATGGTGCTGCTGTCCGTCGCCGCGATCGTGGGAGTCGTCCGGGTGCTGGCAGGCACCGCCGACGGCACCGGCACGCTGGTGAACACGATCTGGGTGGTCTACGACCTCGCCGTCCTGAGCGTCATCATCCAGGCCGCCCGCTACCGCGGATTCACGCCGCGCACCGAACCGACCGACGAGAGGCAGGACGCATGAACATCACGCTCACCCATCACGACGACTACGCCGTCGTGACCGTGGAAGGACGCCTGACGGCGACGGGCGCGCCGCGCGTGCGGCAGGCGATCGATGAGGCCGTGACCGCGGGACGACCGCGGGTCGTCGTCGACATGAGCGAAATGGAGTTCATCGACTCGTCGGGGATCGGCGCGCTCATCGGCGGACTCAAGTCGACGCGCCTCGCAGACGGCGATCTCCGCATCGCGGCCGTGCCGGAGGCCGTGCGGCGCGTGCTCAAGCTCACGAACCTCGACCGCGTGCTCCGTGAATACCCGAGCCCCGAAGCCGCCTTCGATGCCCGGTGAGGCGCTCGCCAGCGCCGTCGTCGACGGCCCCGCCGACCTGAGCCTCGTCGAGGCCGTGCACGACGCCCTCGAGTCGCTGTGGGTGAGGGTGCCCGAGGTCGGCGACGAGGATCGCATGTTGTTCGCGCTCGCGGTGAGCGAGGTGGCCACGAACATCGTCGAGCACGCCGCGGGTGACGACGCGCCGCACGTGCGCGTACGTCTCGAGGTGGATGCCGAGTGGCTCACCGCCGTGATGGCCGACGACGCCGATCCCGCGCTGATCCGCCTCCACGAGGTGTCGATGCCGGGTGCCGGCTCCGAATCGGGACGCGGTCTCGCCATCGCGCTCGCGGTGCTCGACGACCTCGTTCACGAGACCGACGAGGGGAACATCTGGCGGCTGCGCCGCCGCCGTCGCGACGAGGCCTCAGGCTAGCGACTCGGACCGGGGGTCGGGGCGACTCGTCCGGGCGCCGCGGGGGCGACTCGGAGGTCAGCGCGTGCAGAGCTTGAGGGTGTCGCCCGAGCCGAAGCGGTAGTCGTACGTCTCCCCGTCGACCGACACGACCACCCGCATCCCGTCGACGAGGGCCTGCGTGTACGACTGGCCGGGGCTCGGGCACCCGAGCGAGCCGTCGGTGAACACCATGCTCTCGGCGGAGACGAGCTCGGGGACCCCGTCGACGCCACGCGTCTTGAGGTCGT
>JAEYVZ010000033.1 GCA_023431405.1 Actinomycetes bacterium | reverse complement strand
TCGTCTGGCAGGACACCCGCACCCAGCCGGCGATCGACCGCCTCATCTCCGAGCGGGGCGTCGACGCGTTCGTCGACCGCACCGGCCTGCCCCTGGCCGCCTACTTCTCCGCGTCGAAGCTCGCCTGGATCCTCGACCACGTCGAGGGCGCCCGTGAGGCCGCCGAGGCCGGAGACCTGCTGTTCGGCACCACCGACACCTGGGTGGTGTGGAACCTCACCGGCGGCGTTGACGGCGGCATCCACATCACCGACGTCACCAACGCCAGCCGCACGCTGCTCATGGATCTGCACACCCTCGACTGGTCCGACGAGATGCTGGAGGTCTGGGGCGTGCCGCGCGCGATGCTCCCCACCATCCGCTCGTCCTCCGAGGTCATGGGCGAGGCGAGCACCCCGGATGCCGTCGCCGGCGTCCCGATCGCCGGCATCCTCGGCGACCAGCAGGCCGCCACGTTCGGGCAGACCGCCTTCGACGAGGGCGAGTCGAAGAACACGTACGGCACCGGCAACTTCCTCCTCGTCGGCACCGGCACCGAGCCGGTGCGCTCCGACGCGGGCCTCATCACCACCGTCGCCTACCGCTGCGGCGACGAGCCCGCCCGCTACGCGCTCGAAGGGTCGATCGCCGTCACCGGGTCGCTCGTGCAGTGGCTGCGCGACAACCTCGGCATCATCCAGACCTCTGAAGAGGTCGAGACGCTCGCCGCCACCGTCGACGACAACGGCGGCGCCTACTTCGTGCCGGCCTTCTCCGGTCTGTTCGCCCCGTACTGGCGTCCCGATGCGCGCGGTGCGCTCGTCGGACTCACCCGCTACGTCACCAAGGGACACCTCGCCCGCGCTGCGCTGGAGGCCACGGCCTTCCAGACCCGCGACGTGATCGAGGCGGTCGTCGCCGACGCGGGCCGCCCCCTCGAGGAGCTCCGCGTCGACGGCGGCATGACCCGCAACGACGCGCTCATGCAGTTCCAGGCCGACATCCTCGGCATCCCCGTCGTGCGTCCGAAGGTCGTTGAGACGACCGCGCTCGGTGCCGCGTACGCGGCGGGCCTCGCGGTGGGCGTGTGGGAGTCGATGGACGAGCTGCGTGCGCAGTGGCAGGAAGACACCCGCTTCGAGCCGCAGATGGATGCCGACGAGCGCGAGCGCCGCTACCGGCTCTGGAAGAAGGCCGTGTCGAAGTCGATGGACTGGGTCGACGACGACGCCCGCACGCTCATGGACACGCTCGACTAGGCGCGCCTATTTCAGCAGCCGCGACAGACGCCGGTCGGCGAGGATCTTGCCGCCTGTCTGGCACGTCGGACAGTACTCGAGGCTGTTGTCGGCGAAGAAGACGGAGTGCACCTCCGTGCCGCACACCGGGCACGCCTCGCCGCGCCTGCCGTGCACGGCCATGCCGCGACGCTTCGCGTCTTTGAGCTCCGCAGGCGGCTTGCCGGATGCCGCGCCCACCGCCTCGGTCAGCACGTCACGCACGGCGGCGTGCAGCCGGTCGATCTCCTCATCGGTGAGGGTGGCCGCCAGCGCATACGGCGACATGCGCGCGGCGTGCAGGATCTCATCGGAGTAGGCGTTGCCGATCCCGGCGACGATCGACTGGTCGCGCAGCACGCCCTTGATCTGGGTGCGCCGACCGGCCAGGAGAGCGGCGAGCGCGTCGCGGGTGAACGGCGGCTCCAGCGGGTCCGGGCCGAGGCGGGCGACGCCAGGCACATCCTGCGGGCTGCGCACCGCGTACACCGCGAGCGACTTCTTGGTTCCCGCCTCGGTGAGGTCGAACCCCGAACCGTCGTCGAAGCCGACCCGCAGTGCGATCGGGGTCTTCCCGGGGCGGATCACCGTCGACGGCAGCTCGTCGTACCACCGCAGCCACCCGGCTTTGGCGAGATGGAAGATGAGGTGCGGCACGCCCGCGGCGGCCGTGGCATCCGTCGCCACGTCGATGAACTTGCCGTGCCGCGAGACGCCCGTGACCGTCGCGCCCTTCAGCGAGTCGATCGGCGGATCGTAGGTCTTCAGCGCCGCGATGTTCGCGACGGCCACCTTCGTGACGGCGAGCCCCCGCAGCCTCCCGTCGAGGTAGTCGACGAGCCCCTGCACTTCCGGCATCTCAGGCATGACGACATCCTGCCATCGGCGGACGACCTCACGTCAGGGGGTTGCGCCCGTCCTCGTCGAGCACCGGCCACGGCTGCGGCGTGCGGTCGTCGCCCGCGAGCAGCCCCGCGATCCAGCCGTCATCGCGCACGCCGCTGCTGTGCAGGAGCGCGCCGCGGAGGCGGCCCTCGTAACGGAAGCCGAGGGCCCGCGCGGTGCGGGCCGACCCGACGTTGCCACCACGGCCCGCCACTCGATCCGCGCCAGCGCCAAGCCGTCGGGGGAGAAGCCCCAGTCGATGACGGCGCGTGCCGCCTCCGTGAGGAGCCCCTGGCCGCGAAAGGCGGGGGTCATCCAGTAGCCGATCTCGCCCGCCCCGGACTGCCTGCCGAGCCGGTGGAGCCCCACGACGCCCGCAAGGCGGCCGGCGTGGTGCAGGGCCCAGGTCGCTT
Organism: Actinomycetes bacterium; assembly: GCA_023431405.1. GTDB lineage: Bacteria > Actinomycetota > Actinomycetes > Actinomycetales > Microbacteriaceae > Microbacterium. The sequence goes on along the minus strand of JAEYVZ010000033.1, from coordinate 9,833 downwards.
CGGCGCCCTCGTCCCACCAACCGGCGGTCTTCTTCACGAAACCGACCGCGTCGTCGCGGTGATAGGGCGACGGCACGGTCGTGTACCGCTGGATCTCAGGGTCCTGACACGCGTCGAAGATCGCGTCGATATCGCCCTCGGCGGGCGGGGAGAGCACGAGGCGCTCCGTGCGGAGGGTGACGGGCTGCATCCTTCGACCCTAGCCGCGTGGGCAGGGTGTCGACGCCAGCCGGGGCACAACTCCTGCAGCCCCCATGCGACGTGGGTCCACACGCCGCGTGGCGGCTCGACCGCCGTCGGGATTGCAGGAGTTGCGCCGTCGGCGGAACGGGTTCGTGGCCGACACGTGCTGCGGCGACCGCCTCACACGCGACGGAGGAGACCCACCTTGTCGTACACGGACGAGAGCGTGGCATCGGCGACCTCGTCGGCGCGTGCCGCGTTGGATGCCAGCACGCGGTCGAGCTCGGCCGGGTCGGAGAGGAGCTCGAGCGCGCGCTCGCGCACCGGGCCGAACTCGTTCACGACGACCTCGGCGAGTCCCTTCTTGAAGTCGCCGTAGCCACGACCGGCGTACTCGTCTTCGATCGAGGGGATCTGGCGCCCGGTGAGGGCGGCGTAGATCACCAGAAGGTTCGACACGCCGGGCTTGTTCTCGCGGTCGTACCGCACGGAGCCTTCGCTGTCGGTGACGGCCCGCATGACCTTCTTCGCCGATTTCGACGGCTCGTCGAGCAGCCACAGCACGCCCGCGTCAGACTCCGCCGACTTCGACATCTTCGCGGTCGGGTTCTGCAGGTCGTAGATGCGTGCCGTCTCCTGCTGGATGACGGGAGTCGGCACGCGGAACGTCTGCCCGTAGCGCGAGTTGAACCGCTCCGCGAGGTCGCGGGTGAGCTCCACGTGCTGCTTCTGGTCGTCGCCGACGGGAACGATGTCGGTCTGGTACAGCAGGATGTCGGCCGCCATCAGCACCGGATAGGTGAACAGGCCCACCGACGTGGCATCGGTGCCGTAGCGCTGCGACTTGTCTTTGAACTGCGTCATGCGCCCCGCCTCACCGAAACCCGTGATGGTCGAGAGCACCCAGGCGAGCTCGGCGTGAGCGCGCACGTGCGACTGCACGTACAGCGTCGACTTCGACGGCTCGATGCCGGCGGCGATGTACTGCGCGGCGGTGCGGCGCGTCTTCTCGCGAAGCTCCGCCGGGTTGTTCGGCTGAGTGAGGGCGTGCAGGTCGACGACCGAGAAGAAGGCGTCATACGACTCCTGCAGATCGCGCCACTGCATGAGAGCCCCGATGTAGTTGCCGATCTGGAGCGAATCGGCGGAGGGCTGCATTCCGGAGTAGAGGCGCGCTTTGGTCACCGTTCCAGTCTATTGAGCGGCGGCGGTCTCTCCGTCCGCGGCGGAGGATGGAGCCCCGCCCCCGAACGCGTAGTCGGCGACGACCGGCGCGTGGTCGCTCCAGCGCGTGTCCCATGACGGCGCTCGGACGACGTGGTAGTCGGTGACGCGCTCGGCCATCCGGGGTGTGGCGAGCTGGTAGTCGATGCGCCACCCCGTGTCGTTGTCGAATGCCTTCCCGCGGTTCGACCACCACGTGTACGGTCCGTCGACCTCGCCGGCCCAGCGTCGCCCCACGTCGACCCAGCCGAGTCCCGTGCCGGTGGAGCCGTCGGCGCCGACGACCTCCTCGCCCGCGGGGCCGGTGAAGCGGTCGAAGTAGGCCCGCTCTCGGGGGAGGAACCCCGCCTTCTTGACGTTGCCCTTCCAGTTGCGGATGTCGAAGGTGCGATGACCGACGTTCAGATCGCCGGTGATCACCGCCAGTTCACCGAGCTGCGGCATCCGCGCTTCCATCGCATCGAGGAACGCGTACTTCGCGACCTGCTTCTCGGTGTCGGCCTCTCCGGTGAAGACGTAGGCGCTCACGATCGTGACGACCTCCCCGCCGACCTCGATATCGGCCTCGACCCACCGCCCGCGGGTGTCGAGCGCCTCGGCGTCGGCGCCGGCATCGACAAGGTCGATACGCCAGATGTCGAGCGGCTCACGGGCGGCGATCGCGACGCCTGCCCGGCCTTTGGCGAGCGCCTCATCGCCGACGACGTGCCATCCCGGAAGCGCGGCGGCGAGGTCTGCCGCCGAGGCGCGAACCTCCTGCAGGGTCAGCACGTCGACGCCGGCCGATTCGAGCCACGGCGTCATCCCCTTGCGCACGGCGGCGCGGATGCCGTTGACATTGACGGAGGCGATGCGAAGAGAGCGGGGCACCCCACGAGCCTATCGACGCGCGCCGACATCCCGGCCCGGGGGCGGGCCGTCACTCCAGGAGGGTGCCGCCTCGGTGCGCGGGCTTCGGAGGCGTCGACGCCTGCACCTGCTCCAGCTCCTCCTGGGCCTGCCGCACGTCGCGCTCGGCTCGCCATACGCGGTACCAGGGCGCTGATGCGCGCGCCTGCTCCGCCGTGCGCAGCCGCACCTTCGCGGCCAGCAGCAGCGCTTGGTGCTCCTCGTACAGCCGCTCGGCTTCGGTCTTCTCCAGCAGCGGGAAGCGCTCGTCCTCGGCGGTGACCGCGATCCACGCCGCCGCCACGAGGATCACGATCCCCATGAGCCGGAACCACAGCAGTAGCCCCACGAAGATCGCGAAGGTGGCCAGCAGCGGATTGGTCGGTGTGTACGCGACGAGCAGGCCCGCCGCCAGCTGCAGCACGGTCAGCCCGATCCCGCCGACGAACGCACCCGGACGGATCGTGCGCCACCGCCGTGACGTGCCCGTCAGGAACCAGAAGAGCGCGGCGAGGGCCGCCGTGTTCAGCGCGAGGGAGACGAGCACGGATGCCGCCCCCACGGCGAGGCGGAACGGCACCGATTCGGTGCTCCACCCGAGCAGATGGAACAGCGCGCTGAGAAAGTAGGTGCCGACGGTCACCAGCACCGCGCCGACGATCAGCGACAGTCCGAAGGTGAGCGACGCGACCAGGTCGCGCGCCTTCAGCAGCACATACGAGCGGGCGTCGTAGGGGAGGCCGAAGATGTCGCGCACGGCGCGCCGCGCGAACGTCACGAACCCGATCGCGGTCCACAGCGCCGCGATCAGCGCGACGACACCGGTGGCCGCCAGCACGCCCGTGCTCGCGCCCACGATCTCCTGCACCTGCTCGATGCTGAGGACCCCGGCGTTGTCGTCGGTGGCGATGAGGTTCGGGATGTAGGTGTTGATGAGCTCGACGAGCCCGGTGACGGCCTCCTCGCTGCCGCCCAGCCAGAGGCCGATGCCGGCGAATGCGACGTAGAGCGCCGCGAAGAACGCGAACAGACCCTGATAGCTGATGCCGGCTGCCAGCAGGAACCCGTTGTGCTGCAGGAAGTGCCGCCACGTGCGCACGGGGAAGGTGGCGAGCGTTCGCCGGGTGAGCGCCGTGGCCTTCGACAGGGGCGTGTCGAAGCGGTCGCGCAACGCGTGCTGCGTCGCCTCCCAGCGCGTGCGGAGCCGCTCCTCCTCTTCCCTCGCCGCAGCCGCTGCGCGGTGCGCCGGAGGCGGGGGAGGAGTGCTCACACCGTCAGATTACCGGCCCCGCAGAACCGCCTGCTTGACCTCGGCGATCGCCTTGGTCACCTCGATGCCGCGGGGGCACGCCTCGGTGCAGTTGAAGGTGGTGCGGCAGCGCCACACGCCTTCCTTGTCGTTGAGGATGTCGAGGCGCACGTCACCGGCGTCGTCGCGGGAGTCGAAGATGAACCGGTGGGCGTTCACGATCGCGGCCGGGCCGAAGTACTGGCCGTCGGTCCAGAACACGGGGCACGACGAGGTGCACGCGGCGCACAGGATGCACTTGGTGGTGTCGTCGAAGATCGCGCGGTCGGCGATCGACTGCACGCGCTCCTTGCCCGGCTCCGGGGTGGAGTTCGCGATGAGGAACGGCTGCACCTCGCGGTATGACGCGAAGAACGGCTCCATGTCGACGACGAGGTCCTTCTCCAGCGGCAGGCCCTTGATGGCCTCGACGTAGATCGGCTGCGAGATGTCGAGGTCTTTGATGAGCGTCTTGCACGCGAGGCGGTTGCGGCCGTTGATGCGCATGGCATCCGAACCGCAGATGCCGTGGGCGCACGAGCGCCGGAAGGTCAGCGAGCCGTCGACCTCCCACTTGATCTTGTGCAGGGCGTCGAGCACGCGGTCGGTGGAGTACAGCTCCACGTCGTAGTCGACCCAGCGCGGCTCCGTGTCGACCTCGGGGTCGAAGCGACGGATGATGAAGGTGACGAGGAACGACTGGATGCCGGTGTCGTTCGCCTTCTCCTCCGCGCGTTCCTGCGCGTCGGCGTCGGTGCGCTCGATGACGTCGGGGGCGGAGGTCGCCATCAGTACTTCCTCTCCAGCGGGGGGTATCGCAGTTCGCCCGCCTCGTTCTTCGTGAAGACGACGGGCTTCCAGTCCAGGCGGATGTGGTCCTCGGCGTGCGACGAGTGCGGGTCGCCCGAGAGGTAGGCCATGGTGTGCTTCATGTAGTTCTCGTCGTCGCGCTGCGGGAAGTCGTCGCGCATGTGGCCGCCGCGGCTCTCCTTGCGGTTGCGGGCGGCGACGACGACGACCTCGGCGATGTCGAGGAGGAAGCCGAGCTCGACGGCTTCGAGCAGGTCGGTGTTGAACCGCTTGCCCTTGTCGTCGACGTGCACGTTCTTGTAGCGCTCGCGGAGGTCGGCGATGACGTCGAGCACCTCGCCGAGCGACTCGTCGGTGCGGAACACCTGGGCCTTGCGGTCCATTTCGTCCTGCAGGGTCTTGCGCAGCACCGCGATGCGCTCCGAGCCCGGGTTGTTGCGCAGGCCTTCGAGCATCTCGCGGACCTCCTTGGCGGGGTCCTCCGGGAGCGGCACGAAGTCGGCGGTCTGCACGTACTGCACCGCATTGCGGCCGGCGCGCTTGCCGAAGACGTTGATGTCGAGGAGCGAGTTGGTGCCGAGGCGGTTGGAGCCGTGGACCGAGACGCACGCACACTCGCCGGCGGCGTACAGCCCGGGGACGACGGTGTCGTTGTCGGAGAGCACCTGCGCGTCGGTGTTGGTCGGGATGCCGCCCATCGCGTAGTGGGCGGTGGGCATCACCGGCACCGGCTCGACCACCGGGTCGACGCCGAGGTAGGTGCGCGCGAACTCGGTGATGTCGGGGAGCTTCGTCTCGAGCACCTCGGCACCCAGGTGCGTGCAGTCCAGCAGCACGTAGTCGCGGTGGGGGCCGGCGCCGCGACCCTCCGCGACCTCCTGCACCATGCAGCGGCTCACGATGTCGCGCGGCGCGAGGTCCTTGATCGTCGGGGCGTAGCGCTCCATGAAGCGCTCACCGGACGCGTTGCGCAGGATCGCGCCCTCACCGCGGGCGCCCTCGGTGAGGAGGATGCCGAGACCGGCGAGGCCGGTCGGGTGGAACTGGAAGAACTCCATGTCCTCCAGCGGGAGCTTCTTGCGCCAGATGACCCCGACGCCGTCGCCGGTGAGGGTGTGAGCGTTGGAGGTCGTCTTGAAGATCTTCCCGAAGCCGCCGGTCGCGAAGACCACGGCCTTCGACTGGAAGACGTGCAGGTCGCCGGTGGCGAGGTCGTAGGCGACGACGCCCGCGACCTGCGTGTCCTTGCCCTCGCCGACGGTGATGAGGTCGAGCACGTAGAACTCGTTGAAGAAGTTGATGCCGAGCTTGACGCAGTTCTGGAACAGCGTCTGCAGGATCATGTGCCCTGTGCGGTCGGCGGCGTAGCATGCGCGGCGCACGGGCGTCTTGCCGTGGTCGGCGGTGTGCCCGCCGAAGCGGCGCTGGTCGATCTTGCCGTCGGGCGTGCGGTTGAACGGCAGGCCCATGTTCTCGAGGTCGATGACGGCGTCGATCGCCTCCTTGGCGAGGATCTCCGCGGCATCCTGGTCGACGAGGTAGTCGCCGCCCTTGACAGTGTCGAAGGTGTGCCACTCCCACGAGTCCTCTTCGACGTTCGCCAGCGCTGCGGCCATGCCGCCCTGGGCCGCGCCGGTGTGCGACCGGGTCGGGTAGAGCTTCGTGATCACGGCGGTCCGGGCGCCGGGACCCGCCTCGATCGCCGCACGCATGCCGGCGCCGCCGGCGCCCACGATGACGATGTCGAACTGGTGGTAGTGGACGCCGTCCTTCACGACGACGTCCGGATTCGCGTTAGTCACAGTCAGGATGCCTTGCAGATGTCGAGGAGCACGCTGTCGGAGCTCAGGTTGGGGATGCAGGGGTCGAAGGTGAAGACGACGAGCGTCCCGAGGAGGATGAGGAAGCCGGCGACGATCCACAGCGCCCACACCAGGGTGCGGCGCACCTTCGGGCCGGTGACGTAGTCGTTGATGATCGTGCGCATGCCGTTGGCGCCGTGGATGAGGGCGAGCCACAGCATCAGCACGTCCCACCACTGCCAGAACGGGTTCGTGAGCTTGCCGGCGACGAAGGCGAAGTCGATGCCGTGGATGCCCTCGCCGAGCATGAGGTTCACGAACAGGTGCCCGAAGATCAGCACGACCAGAAGCACGCCCGAGACGCGCATGTAGACCCAGCCCCACTTCTCGAGGTTGGCGCCCTTGTTCGCGCGGGGAGTGGTGCTGCGGGGAGCGGCCAGCGTGTCGGCGGTCATCAGTGTCCCCCTCCGATGGTCGAGAAGACGATGGGGAGGTGGCGCGCGGCGAACCCGCCGACGGTCACGGCCCAGAGGATCAGCACGGCCCACCACAGCTGCCGCTGGTGGCGGGTGGCCCACGACCACAGGTCGACCGCGATGATGCGCAGGCCGTTGTAGGCGTGGTACACGATCGCGGCGACGAGGACGGTCTCGCCGATGCCCATGATCGGGTTCTTGTAGCTGCTCATCACCGCGTCGTACGCGTCGGGCGCGACGCGGATGAGCGCCGTGTCGAGGATGTGGACGAGCAGGAAGAAGAAGATGGCGACGCCGGTGATGCGGTGCAGCACCCACGACCACATTCCCTCGTTGCCGCGGTACAGCGTGCCGCGGGGGGTGCGGGATGTGGTTTGGGCTACCGACGGTGTGACGCGTGCTGGTGCGGACACGGTCGTCCTCCCTTTGTGTGAACGGCTCCGTGTGGCGGCGGGGACAGCATCATCCCTGGGGCTTCCGACCCCGACGTCGCACACGGATGCTCTGTCATCCTATTCCCCGTCCGAGGGGTCGGGCGACTGAGGCGAACCTTACTTTGTCTCGACGTCGAGAGATCTCCGCCGTCGCCGTGCGAATTCCGGGGATCGCTCCGGGTGGCAGGTCTCCGCGCCCTCGGCGCCGCTACCCCCTTGTTGCGGTAGTGCCATCCGTCGGACGCCGCACACCGTCCTGGGTCCGCACATGTGCGCCCGGTACGCTCGTCGGCATGGTCGACCAGATCGAGGACTTCTACGCCGTCATCCCCGCCGGGGGAGTCGGCAGCCGGCTGTGGCCGCTCTCGCGCGCGGACGCGCCCAAGTTCCTCCATGACCTCACGGGATCGGGCCACTCGCTCCTGCGCGACACCTGGGACCGCCTCGAACAGCTCGCCGGGCGCGACCGCATCGCGGTGGTCACCGGCCGGGCGCACCGCGCGGCGGTCGAGGAGCAGCTTCCCGGCATCCCCGACCACAACGTCTTCCTCGAGTCGGAGCCCCGCGACTCGGCGGCGGCCATCGGCCTGGCCGCCGCCATCCTCCACCGGCGCGAGCCCGACGTCATCATCGGATCCTTCGCCGCCGACCATGTGATCCGTGTGCTCCCCGTCTTCCACTGGGCGGTGCAGCAGGCCGTCGCCGTCGCCCGTGAGGGCTACATCTCGACGATCGGCATCACGCCCAGCGAGCCGTCGGTCGGTTTCGGCTACATCAAGAAGTCCGACATGCTCGCCGTGTCGGGGGCGCCCGAGGCCGCCCTCGTCGAGCGCTTCGTCGAGAAGCCCGACCTCGACACCGCCAAGGAGTACCTGCAGTCGCGCGACTACCTGTGGAACGCGGGCATGTTCATCTCCCGCGCCGACGTGCTGCTGGCCGAGATCGAGGCCAACCAGCCCGAGCTGCACGCCGGGCTCCTCGAGCTCGCCGAGGCATGGGACGACCGCGACCGCCGCGGACCCGTCGTCGATCGCGTCTGGCCCAAGCTCCCCAAGATCGCGATCGACTACGCCGTGGCCGAGCCCGCCGCCGAGCGCGGGCGCCTGGCCGTCGTGCCCGGCCACTTCGACTGGGACGACGTCGGCGACTTCGCGAGCCTCGCCAAGCTCAACTCCGGCGGACGCAAGAACGACCTCGCGATCCTGGGGGAGAACGCCCGCATCCTCTCGGATGCCGCCAGCGGCATCGTCGTCAGCCACACGACGCGGGTCATCAGCCTCATCGGCGTCAAGGACATCGTCGTCGTCGACACCCCCGACGCACTCCTGGTCACCACGAGCGAGCACGCCCAGCGGGTCAAGGGCGTCGTCGACGCGTTGAAGGTGACCGGCCGCGGCGACGTGCTCTGACGCGACCCCGTTCGCCCCGGACGCGGGTCGGGACAGAGCAGGATGCCGCCCAGGTGACGGCTTCATTGCGTCTTTGTAACCATTCCCGCCGCCACCCCTGATCAGCGTGGGGTTTCGTCGAAACAATCGGTAACTTCGATTCGTTCCCCGCGAAATCCGCGGGGCCTTCAATGTGGAGGCTGCATTGACCATCTCGACCACCAAGAAGCTCGCGGGCATCGCGGGCGCGGCGCTGCTGGTCGCAGCGCTTGCCGGCTGTGGCACCGCACCCGAGGCGAACCCGACGTCCTCGCCCTCCGGTGACGCACCGACCGTTGTTGACGGCTTCAAGCCCTGCCTGATCTCCGACGCAGGCGGCTGGAACGACAAGTCGTTCAACGAATCGGCCAAGAACGGCATGGACAAGGCCGCCGAGGAGCTCGGCGTCGACCCGCTCGAGTTCGAGTCGACCAACGACAACGACTACGCGCCCAACATGGAGACCGCCGTCTCCGAGGGCTGCACCTTCATCGTGGCGGTGGGCTTCAAGCTCGCCGCCGCCACGGTCGAGGCTGCCAAGGCGAACCCTGACCTGCAGTTCGCGATCATCGACGACTACGCGGACACCGACTTCAACGGCGAGACCGACGCCCCGAACATCAAGCCTCTCGTGTTCAACACGGCAGAGGCCGCCTACCTCGGTGGCTACGCCGCCGCAGCGTGGTCGGCGCAGTCGGGCGTCAACAAGGTCGGCACCTTCGGTGGAATGCAGATCCCGTCGGTGGCCGTGTTCATGGACGGCTTCGAGCTCGGTGTCGACAAGTACAACGAGGACAAGAGCGCCGCGGTCGAGCTGTTCGGCTGGGACATGGAGTCGCAGAAGGGCTCCTTCACCGGCGGCTTCGACGCGAACGACACCGCCAAGCAGACCGCTCAGGGCGTGCTCGACCAGGGTGTCGACGTGATCCTGCCCGTCGGCGGACCGATCTACCAGAGCGCTGCGGCGGCTATCGCCGACAGCGGTGACGACACCCTGATGCTCGGCGTCGACAGCGACCTCGCCGTCGCCGACACGAGCGTCGCCGACATCACGCTCGTCTCGATCATGAAGGCGATCGACGTCGCCGTCTACGACGCGACGATCGCGGCGGCCGCGGGCGACTTCGACCCGGCCCCCTACATCGGCACGCTGGAGAACGAGGGCGTCAAGCTCTCGAGCTTCCACGACTTCGAGTCGCAGCTGCCCGACGGTCTGCTCGACGAGCTGACCGCTCTGCAGGACTCGATCATCGCCGGTGACATCACCGTGGAGTCGAAGAACTCCCCGTGATCCGGGAGTG
>JAEYVZ010000017.1 GCA_023431405.1 Actinomycetes bacterium | reverse complement strand
GCCTCCTGGATAGACTGAGGACCCCGCGGGAGTGGTGGAATTGGCAGACACGCAGGATTTAGGTTCCTGTGCCGCAAGGCATGTGGGTTCAAGTCCCACCTTCCGCACGGCCAGCGGTCTCTGCAATCCCGATTGCGATCCGTGACAGCCAGACCGCCGACCGAAGAACGACCGACGGGAAACCCGTGCACTCCACCGCCCTCATTCCTTGGCTCGACCCCACCGCGATCATCGAAGCGGCAGGCCCGTGGGCCCTGCTCGTGGTCTGCTTCATCGTGTTCGCCGAGACCGGCCTTCTCGTCGGGTTCCTGCTTCCCGGCGACACCCTGCTGATCATCGCGGGGCTGCTCACGCACACCAACGAGATCTTCGGCACCAACATCTGGGTCGTCTCGGTGCTCATCGCCGTCGCCGCTTTCGCCGGCGGCGAAGTCGGCTACCTCATCGGCCACAAGGGCGGACCTGCGGTGTTCGAACGCAAGGAATCCGGCCTGTTCAGCCGCAAGAACGTCGAACGCACCAACGCATTCTTCGAGCGCTACGGCGGGCTCACCATCATCCTCGCCCGCTTCGTGCCGATCGTCCGCACCTTCGCGCCGGTCGCTGCGGGAGTCGGTCACATGCCGTGGAAGCGCTACTCGCTCTACAACCTCATCGGCGCCCTCCTGTGGGGCTTCGGCCTCACGATGGTGGGCTTCCTCGTGGGCTACATCCCGTGGGTCGCCCACCTCGTCACCGAGTACATCGACATCATCCTGCTCGCGGCCGTGGGCGGCACCGCCCTCGTGACCCTCTGGCACTACTTCTCGGAGCGCCGCAAGGTGCGCAAGGAAGCTGCCGCGGGCGGCGACGTCGAGGTCGACGCCGAAGAGGCGGAAGCGCTCGTGCTCGACCCCGAGGTGTTCGATCGGGAGCCGGAGTTCGGTCCGTCCGACGACGACAAGCCGCGGCACTGACCCCCGTCAGGAAGCCTTCTTCGCCTTCTTCGCCGGCTTCTTCGCGGGCTTGTCGGACTCGGTGTCCTTCGCCTTGGACTCGCGCGACGCCTTGCTCCGCTCGACGCTGGCACGCAGCGCGGCCATGAGATCGATCACCTCTCCGCCGGCCTCCGCCTCCTCGCTCTCGCCGAACGTCTCCGACGTGTCGAGCGCATCGCCCTTCTCGAGCTTGGCGTCGATGAGGGTGCGCAACTCCTGCTGGTACTCGTCGACGAAGTCGGCCGGGTCGAAGTCTCCGGAGAAGCTCTCGACGAGGGATGCCGAGAGCTCCAGTTCCTTGTCAGAGATCTTCACCGTCTCATCCAGCGACGGGAACGACGCGTCGCGCACTTCGTCGGCCCACAGCAGCGTCTGCAGCACGAGTACGTCGCCCCGCACCCGCAGTGCGGCCAGCCTCGTCTTCTGACGAAGCGAGAAGCGCACGATGGCCGTGCGATCGGTCTGTTCCAGGGTCTTCCGCAGCAGCACGTAGGCCTTCGGCGACGTCGAATCGGGTTCGAGGTAGTACGCACGGTCGAGAGTCAGCAGATCGATCTGCTCGGTCGGCACGAACTCGACCACTTCGATCTCTCGGCTGCGTTCCGACGGAAGCGAGGCGATGTCGTCTTTCGTGAGCACGACGGTGCGCTCCCCGTCGTCGTAGGCCTTGTCGATGTCGGAGTACGGGACGACCTCGCCGTCGAGCTCGCAGATGCGCTGATACCGGATCCGTCCGCCGTCGGTCGCGTGCACCTGGTGCAGCGGCACGTCGTGATCCTCCGTGGCGGAGTAGACCTTCACCGGCACGTTGACGAGCCCGAAGGTGAGCGCACCTTTCCAGATCGATCTCATGAGCACAAGTACACACCGCCCGCGCGGCACATGCCAGGGGTTGCGCACTAGCCTGTCGGCATGGCATCGGGCGCCCAGACGGTGGAGATCGACGGGAGGCGGCTGCGCCTGACCAACCTCGACAAGATCCTCTATCCGGCCACCGGAACCACGAAGGGCGAGGTGATCGACTACTACGCTCGCATCGCCCCGTATCTCCTCCCGCACATCGAGGGACGCCCCGTGACGCGCAAGCGCTGGCCGGAGGGCGTCGACCACCCGCCGTTCTTCGCGAAGGCCCTGGAGCAGGGCGCCCCGAGCTGGCTCCCCCGGCGGCCGATCGCGCACTCGTCGGGACCGAAGGAGTACCCGATCGTCGAGGAGAGGGCGGCGCTGGTCTACCTCGCCCAGGTCGCGAGCCTCGAGCTCCACGTGCCCCAGTGGCGGTTCGACGCCGGGGGCGAGCGCCGTGACCCGGATCGCCTGGTGCTCGATCTCGATCCCGGTCCGGGGGTGGGGCTCGCCGAATGCGCGGAGGTCGCCCGGTGGTGCCGGACGATACTGGCAGACCTCGGCATGGAACCCTTCCCGGTCACGAGCGGCAGCAAAGGGATCCACGTGTACGCGCCGCTGGACGGCACCCGTACGAGCGACGAGATCTCGGCCTTCGCGAAGGAGCTCGCCCGCGCGCTGGAGGCCGACCACCCCGATCTGGTCGTCAGCCAGATGTCGAAGGCGCTTCGCCCCGGCCGCGTCTTCATCGACTGGAGCCAGAACAACGGATCGAAGACCACCATCGCACCGTATTCGCTGCGCGGGCGCGACGAACCGACGGTCGCCGCGCCGCGCACGTGGCACGAGCTCGACGACCCCGCTCTCCGGCATCTCCGCTTCGACGAGGTGCTCGAGCGCGTGGACAGAGCCGGCGCCCCCGCGCAGGCGACTCCGCCCGCCACGTCCGAGACGCACGCCCTCGCCGCGTACCGTGCCAAGCGGGATGCGCAGCGGACGCCGGAGCCGATGCCCGCCGCGCCCCCTCCGCCCGATGCGGCGGCGGGCCACCGGTTCGTGATCCAAGAGCACCATGCGACCCGGCTCCACTACGACCTGAGGCTCGAGCGCGACGGGGTGCTGGTGAGCTGGGCGGTGCCACGCGGCATCCCGGCCACGACACAGACGAACCATCTCGCCGTGATGACCGAGCCCCATCCGCTCGAGTATCTCGCCTTCCACGGCGAGATCCCGCGTGGCGAGTACGGCGCCGGCGTGATGACGATCTGGGACACGGGCACGTACGACGTGGAGAAGTGGCGAGATGACGAGGTCATCTTCACGCTGCACGGCCGGGCGGGCGGTGGGGTCGACGGCCTCCGGCTCGCGCTCATCCGCACGTCGGGCGAGGGCGAGAAGTCGCAGTGGCTTCTGCACCGTATGAAGTCCGAGAAATCGGCCCGCCGTGCGTCTCACGCCCGCGCAGCGCGGGGAACCTCCCCCGCCCGGGGCGGAGGTGAGGGCGATGATGCTCCGATGCTGGCGACCCTCGCCGGCGTCGCACAGGCCCGGACCGCCGCTTCGCGCTGGGGCGAGCCGTGGGCGGAGTTCAAATGGGACGGCATCCGCGCGATCGGCACCTGGGACGGCACTCGCCTCCGCCTGCGCGCCCGGAGCGGCACCGACATCACCGATCGCTACCCGGAACTCACGGCCATCGACGCCGGACTCGGTTCGGAGCCCTGTGTCGTCGACGGCGAGATCGTCGCGCTCGATGCGACCGGTCGCCCGAGCTTCAGCCGGCTCCAGAACCGCATGCATCTCACCAACCCGGGTGAGATCGCGCGCGAGACCTCCCGTACGCCCGTGCAGTACTACCTCTTCGATCTGCTCTCCCATGGCGGCACGGATGCCGGCACGCTCCCGCTCCGAGACCGGCGCATCCTCCTCGAGGCGGTCGCAGCCGACACGATCGGCGCGATCACAGTACCCCCCGTCTCTCACGACGTGGACGACGCGCTTTCCACGGCACGCTCCCTGTCCTTGGAGGGGATCGTCGTCAAAGACCCTGGTTCCCGCTACCGGCGCGGACAGCGAAGCGAACAGTGGCTGAAGGTGAAGATCACCCAGACGCAGGAGGTGGTCATCGCCGGCATCCGTCCTGGCAAGGGCGGCCGTACGGGTCAGATCGGCTCGCTGCTTCTCGGCATCCCCTCTCCCGGAGGTCTCGAGTATGTCGGTCGGGTCGGATCGGGATTCTCCGAAGACACCCTCCGCTCCCTCGAAGCTCTCTTGATGCCGCTGCGCATCGACGAGAACCCCCTTGTCGGGGTCCCCCGCGCCGACGCCGCCGATGCGCTGTGGGTCGCGCCGGAGGTCGTCGGAGAGGTCGAGTTCGCCGAGTTCACCCCGGGCGGAACGCTGCGCCATGCGCGCTGGCGGGGTGTGAGACCCGATATCTCACCCCACGACGTCGCCCGAGTCGCCCCGCTCGAGGGCTGACAGAGTCGGCTCGCGGACTTCTCCGCGCTCGCCGAACCATCTGCGCAGCGCCGTCGTGAGGGAGGCGCCGTCCCCGTCCTGCCAGACGATATGCCCGTCGGGGCGCAGCAGCACGGCGGGGGCGCCGACGGCTTCGGGGCGTGCCGCCACGGTCCGGATGCGGTCGTCGTACCCAGCGATGTCACGGTCAGCGCTCCCCCATGAATCCCTGTCGCCGGGCGCTCCGGTGCCTCGCAGCAGCACGCCGCGGCCGTCGCGCATCACCTCGTACAGCCGTCCGCCGTCCACCGGAATGTCACGCAGCCGACGTCCGAGGCGCGGCCCGCCTTCGCCGAAGTCGTAGCGGATGCCGATGCCGCTCACCATCTCGATCAGGTGTCTGTTCACCTCCTCGATCTCGGCGAGCTCCGCCAGCAGTGCCCGAGCGGCGACGCGGCCGGGCATCGTCTGCAGCAGCTCCGACTGCGCTCGCGTGTTGCGCAAGACTCCCGCTGCCACGGGACGCCGCTCCGACTCGTACGTGTCGAGCAGCGTCGAGGGGGCCCACCCGGCGACGGTGGCGGCGAGCTTGAAGCCGAGATTGAAGGCGTCCTGGATGCCGAGGTTCAGCCCCTGACCGCCGAGCGGCGCGTGCACGTGGGCGGCATCTCCAGCGAGGATCACCGCGCCGGACCGGTAGCGCTGCGCGAGCCGCGTGGCGTCACTGAACCGCGAGAGCCACCGCGGAGACCTCACGCCCAGGTCGGTGCCCGCGACGGCACGCAGCCGTGCGCGCACGTCGTCCAACGTCACCTCGCGGCCTTCGGTGGGCTCCGCCTCGCGCACGACGAGGCGAAACACACCGTCGCCGACAGGTCCGACACCGAACCCGAGGTCGGTCTTCCGCACCTCCGCGCTCACCGCGAGCGCCTCCGCCGCATCGACGCCGAGCTCGACCTCCGCCAGCAGCCAGGACGTCGTGGCGTCCTCGCCGAGGAACCGTATGCCGGCGTTCCTCCTCACCATGCTGCGTCCTCCATCACAGCCGACGACGAAGCGGGCGCCCACGACGGCTCCGTCTGCCGTGCGCACCGTGGCTGTGTCGCCGTGGTCGGCGACCTCGACCACATCGGCCCCGCGCCGCACCTCGGCGCCTGTGTGCACCGCATGCTCGCCGAGCAGCCGGTCGGTCACAGGTTGGGGGATGCCGAGCAGATACGGATGGGAGGTGTCGAGCCCCTCCGGCGCGGGCCGGTCGATGCCCGCGAACGATCCACGCAGCGGATACACGGTCCCGTGCGAGCGGAACTCGTCCCACAGCCCTCGCTGGTCGAGTATCTCGATGCTCCGCGCATGCAGGCCGAGGGAGCGGACGACGGGAGACGCCTCGGCGGCGCGCTCGAGCACCAGAACATCCACACCCTGAAGCCGCAGTTCAGCGGCGAGCATCATGCCTGTGGGTCCGCCGCCGGCGATGACGACGTCACGCTGCTCCTCATACGCTGACATGGCCTGCCCCTCCCCGGGCCCCCGCCCTCGGATCCGTTCGCCCCCTGCGGGCCGCGGGCCAGTCTGCCCCGCGAAGGGGGGCTTGCCGCAAGCCCCGGCCCCGCCGTTATCCTGGAGAGGGATCGAGAATGCCGTTCTCAGTCGTGGGCGTCGTGCTCGACATGCCCGGCAGGCTCGAGCTGGAACGTCGAATGCTCGACGTCGAAGTGGTCGGACAGGCACCCCTGCAGCTCCGCCAGGAGGTGCGCCGCGCGACCGTCCTCCAGCGCCTCGGGCACGACGACGACGTGGGCCGTGAACACCGGAGCGCCGCGGGTCAGCTGCCACACGTGCACGTCGTGCACCGCCGTGACCCCCGGTTTGCTGAGGAGATGGTCACGGATCTCCGCGACGTCCGTTCCCTTCGGCGCGCTCTCCCCCAAGACGGCGAAAACCTCGCGAAGCAGCGAGAGGGCGCGGGGCACGATCATCACGGCGATCGCGAGCGACGCGATCGCGTCGGCGGCCACCCAGCCGGTCAGCCAGATCACCACCGCCGCCACGATCACGACGGCCGAGCCGATGAGGTCGCCCATCACCTCCAGATAGGCGCCGCGCACATTGATGCTCGTCCGCTGTGCGGCGCTGAGGAGCCACATCGACACGGCGTTCGCGACGAGACCGACCACCGCGACCCCCAGCATGAGGCCGCCGGCGACCTCCGCCTCGCCGCCTCCTGTCAGTCGCTGCACCGCTTCGACCACGATCCAGACGCACAGCACGACCAGGATGAGGCCGTTGATGAGCGCACCGAACACCTCCGCGCGCTGGTATCCGTAGGTGTTGCGGTCGTCCGCGGGGCGCGCGGCGACCGTGCTCGCCACGAGCGCGACGACCAGCGCCGACGTATCGGTGAACATGTGAGCCGCGTCGGCGAGCAGCGCCAGCGACCCCGACAGCAGCGCCCCCACGATCTGCACGACCAGCACGGTCGCCGTGATCGCCAGCGACGCGGCGAGCAGCCTCCGGTTCGCGCGGGCACGGATGCCGTGGGCGTGCGCGTGATCGTGCATGCTTCGAGGCTACGACGTCGGGCGAAGGCGGGACGCGCCCTCCGGCTAGTCGGGAATGAGAACGGTTATAGGTCGCGCAGCAGCGGCACGAGCGCGGCGAACGCGCGCGCACGGTGCGACGACGCGTTCTTCTCCTCCGGCGACCATTCCGCCACTGTCCGGTCCGTGTCGGACTGACCATCGGGGATGAACACCGGGTCGTAGCCGAAGCCTCCCGACCCGGCGGCCTCGGTCGCCAGACGCCCCGGCCACACCCCTTCTACGACGTGCTCCGCTCCGTCCGGCAGGACGAGAGCGATCGTCGAGACGAACTGCGCCGCGCGCCGAGGATCGGCGATGTCGGACATCTGGTCGAGCAGCAGCTCGACGTTCGCGACGGCATCCTTCTTGTGCCCCGCCCAGTACGCGGAGAAGGCGCCCGGGGCGCCGCCGAGCGCGTCCACGCAGATGCCCGAGTCGTCGGCGAGTGCGGGGAGGCCTGTGTGCGCCGCCGCCGCACGTGCCTTGATGAGCGCGTTCTCCGAGAACGTCACGCCATCCTCGACCGGTTCCGGGCCGTCGTAGCCGACGACGACGAGATCAGGGCGCGTGGCGGCCACGATGTGACCGAACTCCTCCACCTTGTGGGGGTTGTGCGTCGCCAAGACGATACGAGACACCATCGGTCAGCCTTCGAGTGCGGCCGTCTGCAGGTCGCGGAGCGTCGCGCACCCGCCGAGGCCGAGCGCGAGCAGTGCATCGAGCTCGCCCTTGTCGAACGGAGCGCCCTCCGCCGTTCCCTGCACCTCGACGAAGAGTCCGCGGCCCGTCACGACGAGGTTCATGTCGGTCTCAGCGCGCACGTCCTCGACGTAGGCGAGGTCGAGCATCGGTTCGCCGTCGATGATCCCGACGGACACGGCCGCGACCGAATCGATCAACGGCTTCGCATTCTTCGCGACGAGTCCCTTCGCACGCCCCCATTCGATGGCGTCGGCGAGCGCCACGTAGGCGCCCGTGATCGCCGCGGTGCGGGTGCCGCCATCGGCCTGCAGCACGTCGCAGTCGATGACGATCGTGTTCTCGCCGAGCGCTTTCGTGTCGACCACGGCGCGCAGGGCCCGGCCGATGAGGCGAGAGATCTCGTGGGTGCGTCCGCCGACCCTGCCTTTGACCGACTCGCGGTCGTTGCGGGAGTTCGTGGCGCGCGGGAGCATCGCGTACTCCGCCGTCACCCAGCCCTTGCCCTTCCCGGTGAGCCAGCGCGGCACACCCCCCGTGAACGACGCGGTGCACAGCACCTTCGTGCCCCCGAACGAGATCAGGGCGGATCCTTCAGCGTGCGCGCTCCAGCCGCGTTCGATCACGACGGGGCGGAGCTGGTCGACGGCACGGCCATCGGCGCGGACGGTCTCGGTCATGGTGTTCCCTTCGGAAGATCGATGGCTCCGGTCTGCACGAGACGGACGCTGGACACGCCCTGTCCCATGAGCCGGTGGGCGAGGTCGAGGAAGTCGTCGGCGGAGTCGCCCGTCGCCTCGTAGACGTGAGTGGGTGCGGCATCCTGCCCAGCGAGAAGATCGCGCGAGACGAGTTGCCGGTACACATCCTTGGCCGTCTCGGTATCGCTCGACACGAGGGAGACATCGGGCCCCATCACGTAGCTGATGGCGCCTTCGAGGAACGGGTAATGCGTGCAGCCGAGCACGAGGGTGTCGACCCCGGCATGGCGAAGGGGCGCGAGATACTCCTCGGCCACGGCCAGCACCTCTGGCGAATCGGTGATCCCCGCTTCGACGAACTCGACGAAGCGAGGGCACGCCTGAGCGAACACGGTGAGGTTCTCGTTCACGCCGAGCATGTCCTGATAGACACCCGAGCCGATCGTGCCGACCGTTCCGATCACGCCGACCCGGCCATTGCGGGTGGTGGACATGGCGGTGCGGACGGCCGGCTTGATCACTTCCACGACCGGCACGTCGTAGCGTTCGCGCGCGTCGCGCAGCATGGCGGCGGATGCCGTGTTGCAGGCGATGACGAGCATCTTCACCCCCTGTTCCACCAGCGTGTCGAGGACTTCGAGGGAGTACCGGCGCACGTCGGCGATCGGCTTCGGGCCGTACGGCGACCGCGCGGTGTCGCCGATGTAGAGCACGGATTCCCGCGGCAGCAGCTGCGACACCTCACGTGCGACGGTGAGCCCGCCCACGCCGGAGTCGAAGATCCCGATGGGCGCGTCATTCACGATCACCCAGCCTACCCGCGGTTCGAGACGGCTCCCGCGTCGCTCGATAGAGTGACGGGATGAGCGCCGCCTCCCGCACCGCCCTCCTCACCGACCGCTATGAGCTCACCATGGTCGACGCGGCGCTGCGAGACGGCACCGCCGGCCGGCGCTGCGTCTTCGAGCTGTTCGGCCGACGCCTCCCGGGCGCCCGCCGCTTCGGCGTGGTCGCCGGCACCGGACGTCTCCTGCACGCCCTGCAGGATTTCCGCTTCGAAGACGAGGAGCTGCGCTTCCTCCGCGACGAGCGCGTCGTCGGCGCAGACACCATCCGCTTCCTCGAGAGCTATCGGTTCCGCGGCACGATCACCGGATACCGGGAAGGCGAGATCTACTTCCCCGGTTCGCCGCTGCTCACCGTCGAGGGAACCTTCGCCGAGGCGGTCGTCCTGGAGACGCTGGCCCTCAGCATCCTCAACCACGATTCAGCGATCGCCAACGCGGCTGCGCGCATGAGCATCGCCGCCGGTGACCGTCCCCTTGCGGAGATGGGCTCGCGTCGGGCCGCCGAGCAGTCGGCCGTCGCCGCGGCGCGCGCCGCGTACATCGCAGGATTCGATGCGACGAGCAACCTCGAGGCAGGTCGCCGCTGGGGGATTCCCACGATGGGCACCGCCGCCCACTCGTGGACCCTCCTCCACGACTCCGAGGAAGACGCGTTCCGCGCGCAGATCGAAGCGCTCGGCATCGACACCACTCTTCTCATAGACACGTACGACATCCGCGAGGGCGTCGCGACGGCCATCCGCGTGGCCGGCACCGAGCTCGGTGGAGTGCGCATCGACTCCGGCGACCTGCCGACGGTCGCCGGTGAGGTCCGTGCCCAGCTCGACGAGCTCGGAGCGACCGGCACCCGCATCACCGTCACGAGCGACCTCGACGAGTTCGCCATCGCCGCCCTGGCGGCATCCCCCGTCGACGCGTACGGGGTCGGAACCTCCGTCGTCACCGGCTCGGGTGCGCCTACCGCCGGCATGGTCTACAAGCTCGTCGCGAGGCAGGCCGCCGACAGCTCATGGGTCGCCGTGGCGAAGACCTCGACCGACAAAGGGTCGAAGGGTGGACGCAAAGCGGCCTTTCGCACCCTCGAGGACGGCACAGCGACGTCGGAGCTCATCATGGTGTCCGACGGGTTCGAGCAGATGGACACCGCATCCGATCACCCCGACGCCCGGGCCCTGCAGGTGGTGCTCGTCGATCACGGGGATGCCGATGCCTCGCACCTCGGTCACGAAGGCGTCGAGGCCGCACGTGCGCATCACGCTCGCGTGCGTGAGGAGCTCCCGGTGAAGGCTCTCGCGCTCAGTCGATCCGATCCGGCACTGCCGACCGTCTATCGCGACGCCGGCTGATGACCAAGATCAGTTGACGAGCGACTCGTAGATCTCCTTGCACGTGGGGCACACCGGGAACTTGTCGGGGTCGCGACCCGGCGTCCACTTCTTGCCGCACAGTGCTCGCACCGGCTTGCCGGTCAGAGCCGACTCGAGGATCTTCTCCTTCTTCACGTAGTGAGAGAAGCGCTCATGGTCGCCCGGCTCGATGTTCTCTTCCTGGATGAGCTCTTCGAGCTCACGGTCGAGGGTTGCGAGGCCCCCCTGGTCGGGGCTGTCGAGTGGCGTGCTCATGAACAGCGAGTCTAGCCGCGCCGGGCGCAGGCATGGCCGTTCAGTTCGCCTCGACGAACTCCATGAGACGTCCGCTTCGCCGCTCGAAGACCCATCCTCCGCACAGAACGCCGACGAGCAGAACCGTCAGACCGATCCCGATCCCTCCCCAGAAGGCGATCCACGCGTACTCCATGTCGCCGGCGAGCACGAGCCAAGCCCACCACAGGGTCGGCGCGGACAGCACGAGCGCCCCGAGAAGCACGATCCCCTGGGACAGCGCGCCGCCGGTGCGCTGCGGCTGCTGGAACGGCCCGTCGCCGGGTCGCGCGACGGCATACGGCGATAGCGCGGAAGCGACGGAAGAGAGTCCGAGACCTGCGAGGAAGAGGCTGGCGCAGACGCCGATCATCGCGGGGAGCAGCGCCCACCGCCCGTGGAGCCAGACCGACACGGGCACGGCGATGGCGAGGATCGGCACGGCCACGAGCGTGATCGGCACGAGCCGCCCGACGCGGTCGGCTGTCCCACGCACCGCGCTCGCCACATGCATCCACAGCGCGGTCGAGTCATAGGCGAGGTCATTGTGGACGAGCCAGCCGAAGAAGAGAGCCATGAGCGGGGCGGGAAGCAGCACCGCGAGGGAGAGCGGCACCCCGGCGACGAGGAAAGGCAGCATGGTGAGCACCGCCGCGACCGGCACGACGACCACGTTGACGATGTAGCGGGAGTCGCGGAGCCAGTACACGAGGCTCCGCGCGGCGATCGCACCGGCGGGTGTTCCCGGCGTGACGGCGAACCAGCCGAGGCCACGCTGGCTGCGCGCCGACAGCGGCCTCTCGGTCGACGTCAGCAGCCAATGGACCAGAGCCGCCCACGCACCCGCCAGAACAACGACGGTTGCCAGGGCGATGGCGACAGCTCCGCCCGCGTCGCCGTCGAGGAACCGCCACGGGATGGCCCAGGCCGCGCCGACGGGCGTCACCGAGAGCAGCTCAGCCGCCTCCCGGAGTTGAGTGGGGATGCGCCCACGCCATTCCAGCGAGGTGAGGAACACGACCACCGGCACCGCCACCACGATGAGGCCGATGAGAAGAAGACCGGTCAACTCTCGCGTACGCCGCTGCCGAAGCACGCGACTCGAGAGCGCGAATGCGACCTTCGCGAGCAGGATGCACGTGATCACCCCGAGGACACCCGAAAGCACGGCGACGATGACGGGCACCCCCAGAATCGTCCACAGCGCCACAAGGCAGCCGGTGACGGCCAGGAGCGCGAGCACGGGCGCACTGAAGACGCTCGCCGCGATCACCGACCACGCCACCGCTCGCGGAGCGATGCCGAACACGGCGAACCTGCGTGGATCGAGCGGATCTTCGGGACCGCCCAGCAAAGGGGCGATGAAGGACCCCGCCGCCACTGCCGCCCCGCCGATGATCGTCACGACCGATGCGACCTCATCGCCGCCCTCGCGCAGGCCCAGCACGCTCCAGCCGACGGCGATGACGGCCGCCACCAGCACGAGCCCTGCCGCCGCCATCCGCACGGCGTGCCGCAGGTCGCCGCGCAGAACGCCGATCAGCAGGTCGATCCTCAGCCGGAGAACGTGTGCAACCACTCCAGCCCCTCCACGTCGCTGAGCCCGCCTGCCAGCTCGATGAAGCGCTGCTCGAGCGTGAGCTCGCCGCGCACCTCGTCCACCGTGCCCTCGGCGAGCACCTGACCGGCGACGATCACCGCGACCCCCGAGCAGACTCGTTCCACCAGGTCCATGCCGTGTGAAGAGAGGACCACGGTGCCACCATGCGCGACATAAGCCTTGAGGATGTCGAGGATCACCGCACTCGATACCGGATCGACGGCCTCGAAAGGCTCGTCGAGCACGAGCATGCGAGGCGAATGGATCATGGCGCCGGCGAGCATCACCTTCTTCGTCATGCCGGCTGAGTAGTCCGCCACGGTGCGTCCCAGAGCGTCGTTCAGATCGAACGCGCGAGCGAGGTCGGCGACACGGCTCTCGACCACCGCCGGTCGCAATCCGCGAAGCACGCCGTAGTAGTGGAGAAGCTGGCGACCGGTGAGCCGATCGAAGGTGCGGAGACGGTCGGGGAGGATGCCCATGAGGCGCTTCGCGCGCGCCGGCTCCGTCGAGAGATCGACACCGACCACCTGAATCTCACCCTGAGCGGGGCGCCGGAGCCCGGGCGCCATCGAGAGAGTCGTCGTCTTCCCCGCCCCGTTGGGGCCGACGATCCCGTAGAAGGTGCCCGGCTGCACGGTGAGGTCGATCGCGTCGACCGCGACCGTCTCCCCGAACGATTTGGAGACCCCGCGAAGGCGCAGAGCAGGAGTGTCGGCGTCGGTCGAGGCCGGCGGGTCGTCCTGTCGCTCCCTGTCCACCACCAGGAACGGGTCGGATGCGACGGCGTCCTCGGGCTCACGCTCGGGTTCCGGCTGCTGCGCGGGTTCGGGCTCCGGCGCGGGTTCGGGTTCCGTCTGCGGCGCGGTTTCGGGTTCCGTCTGCGGCGCGGGTTCGGGCTGCGGTACGGATTCGGGTTCAGGCAGCGGTACGGATTCGGGTTCGAGCTGCGGCTCTGAGGGCACCGGCTCCGGCGCGAGCTCCGCTTCCGGCTCCGGGGCGCCCTCGGCCACCTCCTGCGACGCACTCGCCGACGCAGCACGCGCTGCACTCCTCTTCTTCTTCTTCGCTTTTCGGGGGACCCGAGGGGAGGGCGTGGTGGGCGTCGCGATGTTCGACGTCGGTTCCTCTGCCGGAGCAGCACGGTCTGCGCCCGCCGAGGTCGGCGCCAGCTCGGCATCCTCGGTCAGGCTGATCTCCGCCTCATCGGTCGGGCCGACCTCCGGGTCACCGGTCAGGCCGACCTCCACCTCACTGGCCGCGGGTGCCCCGGAGGCGAACTGCTGTGCGGCTTCGGCGGCCGGGACGGAGGGCTTCGGCGGGGTCGACTTCGCGGGCGCCGACAAAGTGCGAGGCGTTCGGGCCGACGACTTCTTGCGCGGAGCGCGGGCACTCGTCGGACGCGAGGAGGAAACCGGCGGCACCCCCTCCGATCCTCCTGCCGCCTCGGCGGCGGAGATCTCCGGGAGCGGAGGGACCGACGCGGGCGCAGCCGTCGCGTCGACCGGATCGTCCTGGGACGGGGAGGAGGAGGCTGTCACCAGACCAACCTAGCAAGTGCCTCCGCGAGGGCCTCCGAGCCCCAGGAGATCCTCAGCGCACCTCCCGGGCGCCGCCGCGCGATGGGTTTCCGACGGTGCTCACGAGCCTCGGAAACAGGGAAGAGGGCGGAAAATGATCCCAGGTAGATCACGAATTCGCAACGGGTGGCCAACATGGGGGGCGTTTCCAGGACCCTTCGCTAGCATGACGGACGGCACGACGACGTGTCTCCTTGTCTATTGATGGTGTCTCACCTCCAGGAGCAGTTCGTGACTTTTCAGATCGTCATCCTCGCGGCCGGCATGGGTTCGCGACTCGGCCGAAGCCTGCCGAAGCCGCTCACCGAGCTGGCCGACGGACGTACGATCATGCAGCAGCAGCACGACAACATCCGTGCCGCGTTCGGCACCGACGCACGCATCATGACGGTCGTCGGCTACCGCGCCGAGACGATCGTCGAGGCCTTTCCCGACGTCGACTACGTCTACAACGACCGTTACGACCAGACGAACACCTCGAAGAGTCTCCTTCGGGCCCTCCGCGCCTCCGGCCGCGGCGGCGTCCTCTGGATGAACGGTGATGTCGTCTTCGATCCGCTGGTCCTCGGCCGCGCACTCCCCCTCATCGAGGAGGGACGTTCGTTCGTGACGGTCAACACCGCCAAGGTCAGCGATGAAGAGGTCAAGTACACCGTCACACCCGAGGGGCACATCAAGGACCTCTCCAAGACGGTTGCGGGTGGGATCGGCGAGGCTGTCGGCATCAACTTCATCTCCGCGGACGACAAGAAGACCCTCATCGCGCAGCTCGGACGCGTCGACGACCAGGACTACTTCGAGCGCGGCATCGAGCGCGCGATCGCCGAGAACGGGCTCGTCGTCCACCCCCTCGACATCTCCGACCTCTACGCCGTCGAGATCGACTTCGCGGAAGACCTCGAACGCGCGAATCTCTTCGTCTGACGTCCGTCCGCGGTCACAGCGCACCCTCAGCCCCTGTCCCTAGGATCCTCCTGACATGGGCACCGTGCATCGCATCGACTCCCTTCCCGACGGCTCGCCCTGGGCGGGTGGGCTTCCCCCAGAAGGGTCCGCGGAGCATCCTCTCGCGATCCGCCTCCTTGACAGGGTGCTCGGCGTGCAACGTCCCGCTGTCATCGCACACCTGCGCAGCGTGCGACTGCGCCATCCGCACGCCGACACCGCCCACATCGTGCGAATCCTCGAGCGGCGCTATCTGTCGGCGGTGACGACCGGCGGCGCCGCCGTCGGGGCGACCGCCGTCGTGCCGGGCATCGGCACGGGCATGACGCTCGCGCTCAGCGGCGTCGAGACGGTGGGCTTCCTCGAGGCGACGGCCCTGTTCGCCCAGTCGCTGGCTGAACTTCACGGCATCCGCGTCGAGAACCCCGACCGCGCGCGGGCGCTCGTCCTCACGCTCATGCTGGGCTCCGAAGGCGTCGACCTCGTGTCGCAGTGGGCGAGGCAGGCCTCGGGGAAGGGGATGCCTCGTGACCGATACTGGGGCGAGCTCATCACGAAGTCACTCCCCCGCGCCGCGATGGGTCCGCTGGTCGACCGACTGAAGTCTGCGTTCGTTCGCCGGTTCGCCGCCGCCGGAGGCGCATCGGTGCTCGGCAAGGCCCTGCCCTTCGGTGTCGGAGCGGCGGTGGGCGCGACCGGCAACCACCTGCTCGGTCGTCGTGTCGTGGTGACGTCGCACCGCGCCTTCGGCGCGCCGCCGCGGGAGTATCCGGCCGACCTGGAACCGAAGCCCGGTGCCACGCGCCTCGAGCATTCGATGGCCCGTGCGGCACGCCGGGTCGGAGGCGCGGTGACGGATGCCGTCGGCAGCGCGGGCAGATCCGTCACGCGGGCGGCGTCCCGCCGCGGCCGCTCGGCGCCGGACGGAGATGCGGTCGAGATCGCTGCGCTCGACACCGAGGGCGACAGCGCATCCGGGCGGCCGTGAGCGGGGCCGTCGGTCGCCCACGCACGGACACGTCTCCTCCACACGCGCGATTTCCGCAGGGTTGATCCACAGGCCTGCTCCGCACAGCCCGGCGAGGGCCTGCCGTGTCGGACGCCGCGCCTACCGTGAGGGCATGCTGAGCGCCCTGAGACCTCCTCCCTCCCATCCCTGCCCGCTTCCCTCCCATGCCTATGAGGTGCCGTGGCACATCGACCGCCTGTCGGACACGCACCCCGTCGTCGTCAATCGCAGTCGCGAACCGGCACGCTTCGTGCGTGTGTTCGGCTCCGACGGCACGACCCAGCGCTGGGGCGAGCTCGCCCCCGGCGACTCCTTCGACCTGTGTCTGTGCGGGAGTGACCTCGACGATCTCGTCATGACGCTGTGCTGGGTCCGCGGCGATACGGGCGTGGAGTACGTGTGGCGATTCGTGATGTGACGCCGCCCGGTGCCATCTGTGCCCGCAACGGCGCACAATGGAGCAATGGGACTCTTCCAGCATCGCCCCGAAGAACCGACGGAGTGGGGCGGACTCCCCTCCGAGCCTCTCGAGCCGGATCCGGCCGAGATCCTTCCGCCCGCACCGGATCTCGACATTCCGCTGTTCGGCGAGGTTCCTGCGCGGCAGACGATCGCCTACACCGCTGAACCGACGGCTCCGATCGATGAGAGGCACGTGACCGATCACGCAGGCGACGCAGACGACGAATAAGCGCCGATCCCGTGTCGCCGTTCAGCCGACGGAGTTGCGCCGCCGAAGCTCACGGCGGAAGTCCGCCTCCGAGTAGGGTTTGAGGTTCGGCGGCAGGTCGTCGGCCCCGAGCCCCTTCACGAACTCCTCCGGAGCCACGTCGAGCGCTGTCGCGAGCTGGATCATCACGTACAGCGTCGGGTTGCCCTGGCCGTTCTCGATCCGCGCGAGATGGGACACGTCGAGATCGGCGCGCTCCGCGAGTGTCTTCCGACTGATGCTCTGACTGTCACGCAGAGAACGTACCAATTGACCCACGTGAGCCGATGCTCGGGAGCGCGCTTCAGACATGCTCCCAGCCTGCGCACCAGCGGCGCAACAGCACGCCGCTTACATCCATGAGGTTTATCACCTACGCTTTAAAGCGCCGTGCGCACTCCGAATCGAGGGAACCAGGCGCGGGATCGAGCGAAGTTCGCCCCCCCCTCCGTGGATAGGCTCGTCACGTGACTGGACTGCTCATCACTCTTCTGTTCGCGAACGCCGCGTTCAACGCGGTCGTCTGGCCGCGGTTCTACGCGCGGGTCGCGGCAGACCCGAGAGCCCGCGATGAGGCCGGCGCCGCGACACGGTTCCTCCGCGTACACGGCGCCCTCATCGCCGTCGCGCTGCTTCTGGCGGTCGCCTCCGCCGTGGCCGGGATCTTCGCGCTCTCATCACACCTCTGACCCTCGCTTTCTCGACACCGCGACGGTCCGGCAATACGCTCGATGGATGGACAGCACGCTGACGTGCCTCGCCGGATGGATGGCACAGCAGCGCTGGTATGCATCGAAACTCTCTGAGCCGAGGCTCCGACTCCTCACGAGACTCCCGGTCACCACGAACGACCCCGAAGTCGACGCGGAGATCCTGATCGTCGTCGACGAGAGCACCTCACCCGCCGTGACGTACCAGGTCCCGATCGTCACCCGACCGCCCGGCGACCACATCGATCCCGACCACATCATCGAAACCACCGACGACGGGCGGGTCGTGATCGACGGCCCGTACGACCGGGCGTTCACCACCGCGTTGTTCCGCGGCGTCACAGCGGCGCGGGGGCCCGGGAGCGGTGCGACGGTGTTGCACGACGGCTCCGCCATCGCGGACGCACCCGCCGTCGAGGCATCCGTCCTTTCCGGGGAGCAGTCGAACACGTCGGTGATCTTCCGGCCGGAGAACGGCGGGCCCGTCATCTGCAAGGTGTTCCGGCAGCTGCACGCAGGACTCAACCCCGACATCGAGCTCCAGACCGCGCTCGCGCATGCCGGCTCTCCGCACATCGCGCGGTCTGTCGGGCACATCGAAGCCGCGTGGGAGTCCGCGCCGCCCGCGTCGGCCCACGTGACCGGATCGCTCGCGTATGCGCAGGAGTTCCTCCCGGGGGTGGAAGACGCCTGGCGCGTCGCGCGGACCGCCGCGCGGGAAGGACGATCGTTCGCCGCCGCCGCCCACGCCTTGGGCGCCGCGACAGCCGATGTGCACGCGAGCCTGGCGACGCTGTTCCCGACCGTGCCGTCCGATGGGGCCGCCCAGTCGCGCGTCGTCGCCGCGTGGGAGCGACGACTCGCGATCGCCTCGGCCGAGGTACCGGGGGTCGCGCAGCACCGCGAGGACATCGCCAAGGTGTACGCGCTCGCTCTCGGCACCGTATGGCCCGCGCTGCAGCGGATCCACGGCGATTACCACCTCGGGCAGGTGCTCCAGGCCCCCGGCCGAGGCTGGGTGCTCGTCGACTTCGAAGGCGAACCCATGCGCCCCATGGAGGAACGACGCCGTCCCGACTCTGCGGTGCGGGACATCGCCGGGATGCTGCGGTCATTCGACTACGTGGCCGCCTCGCTCGACCGAGAACGCCCCCGTGAGGAGATGGCCGAGTGGGCTCGCAGCGCCCGGCGCTCCTTCCTCGGTGGCTACGAGCACCGCATGGGGGAACCTGCCACCGGTCCTCTGCTCGACGCGTTCGAACTCGACAAGGCCGTGTACGAGGCGATCTACGAGGCACGCAACCGGCCCGACTGGCTTCCGATCCCCCTCGGGGCCATCGCGCGGCTCGTCACTACCACACAACCAGGCCGGATTCGTACCCAGTGACTCCCCAGCGGTGCACTCGTTAGCGTGTAGGGCGATGGTATCGACTCCCCCACCCCGACCCGACGGACGCATCCGCAGCCTCGACGGCCTTCGCGGCCTCGCCGCGATGATCGTCCTGCTCCACCACTGGCTGCTGATCGCTCGCCCATGGTTGGAAGGGAGCGTCATCTGGGTGTGGATCTCCCAGTCACCGGCGAAGATCCTGACGGCGGGGAACGAAGCCGTGCTGGTCTTCTTCGTGCTGTCAGGGCTCGTCGTCGTGCTGCCGGTCTTCCGCCCCGGCTTCTCCTGGATGGGCTTCCTCTCCGCGCGCGTGGTGCGCTTGTACGGGCCGGTGATCGCGGCGCTGATCCTCAGCAGCATCCTGATCCTGCTCGTCCCCCGCGACGTCTCGACGATGCCCGTCGACTCGTGGATGGCGGACACGCACGCGACCGAAGTGACGTGGCCCGCCTTCCTCGCTCAGGCGTCGCTGGTTCCCCGGCAGTATCCGCTGAACAACCCGCTCTGGTCGTTGCACTGGGAGCTCGTCTACTCGATCCTCCTTCCGTTCGCGACCGCCCTGGCCCTCCTCATCCGACGCTGGGCGCTGGCGGCCGTGCTCATCTGCTGCGCCCTCAGCCTCGCCGGACGCATCTTCGAGCAGAGCGACCTGCTCTACTTCCCGATCTTCCTCATGGGAACGATCATGGCCGCGCGCATGCCGGACCTCCTCGAATGGGTGCAGCGACCGCGGTCGCGCTGGTTCATGCCGCTTCTGGCCACCGGAAGCGTCCTCCTGCTCATCGCGAGCTGGCTCGCGCGCCCCATCGCCCCCAGCGGCAGTGAGCTCAGCAACGCGCTGTGGGCTCTGGCGGCTCCGGGCGCCGCCGGGGTCGTGCTGGTGAGCCTCGCCTGGCGACCGGCGGTGCGGTTCTTCGAGACCCGCGTGATGCAATGGCTCGGCCGCATCTCCTTCAGTCTCTATCTCATCCATGTGCCGATCCTCGCCACGTTCGCGTTCGCCATCGGCTCGGAGAACTGGCCGATCATCGGCCTCCTCGGGATTCCGCTGTGCCTGCTGGTGGCCTGGGGCTTCTATCAGGCGGTCGAGGCTAGGATTCATCAGGTCGCCCGACGCGTCCACCGCGCCGTCGCCGCACGCGCGCGCCGCCGCGCCGGCGAGATCGCCACCTGATTTCCGAACGAGAGCACGCCGCAACTCCATGCCCCTCCGTCTGCCGAAGGCCCTTTCCCCCCACATCCGCCGCGTGACGCGAATCCTGGCGGCTGAGCAGGTGGCCATCGCTCGGCAGCTCCCCATCCGGCCGCGCACCGTGGTGTACGAGTCGTTCGCCGGCAACGGCGCACTGTGCAACCCCGAAGCGATCTTCCGGGCACTGCTCGCCGACCCCGAGTTCGCCGACCTCGAGCACATCTGGGCGTTGAGCGACAATCAAGCCGCTGAGGCGCTTCGGCAGGAATTCGCTCACCACAAGAACGTGCGCGTGGTACGGCGCGGAGGATACGGCTACTGGCGGGCCGTCTCCACCGCCGGCTACCTCGTCAACAACGCGACCTTCCCGCCCGCGTTCGGCAAGCGAGCGGGCCAGGTGTATCTCAACACGTGGCACGGCACCCCCCTGAAGCTCATGGGCTTCGACATGCCCGGTGGGGCGATCGAGTCGGCCAATACGCTTCGGAACCTGCTCGGGGCAGACTTCCTCCTCTCGGCTAACCCGTTCATGACCGAGGTGATGTACGAGAACGCGTACCAGCTGAGGAACGTGTTCCGAGGGCGCATCATCGAAGAGGGCTACCCTCGCATCGACCGCCAGGTGCTCACCGCCGCTGACCGAGACCGGGTGCGAACCGACCTCGGTGCCGCCCTGTCGACCGAGCTCGGGGACCGGCGGATCGTGCTGTTCGCGCCCACCTGGCGCGGAAGCTCGTTCCAGTCGCCGGTCGCAGACCTCGCGCATCTCGCCGACCAGGCCACGCGACTTCAGGAGACGCTCGGCGACGAGGTCGTCGTGCTGGTGAAGACCCACCAGGTGGTGCACGATCTCGCGCGTGAGGTGCCCGCTCTCCGCCGCCTCCTCATTCCCAATGCGACACCCACCAATGTGCTGTTGGGCGCCGCCGACGCCCTGGTCACCGACTACTCCTCGATCTTCTTCGACTTCCTCGCCACCGGCCGTCCCGTCGGCTTCCTCGTTCCCGACAGCGACGAGTACAGCGCAGAGCGCGGTACGTACATGCCCGTGGACGAACTGCCCGGGCCGGTGCACACCGACCCTGAGCAGCTCGGGCGCGAGCTCGGCGCGCTCATGGCTCCTTCCTCCCCGCGGCATCCGCGCTACGCGCACTGGGCGGAGCGCTTCACCCCTTACGAAGACGGGCACGCCACCCAGCGCGTCATCGACATCGTCTTCCGCGGCCGCACCGACGGGTACCGGGTGCGCCCCGCGGCGAACGACGGCCGCACGCGTCTGCTGTTCTACATCGGCGGAATCCGTATGAACGGCATCACGACCTCCGCGGTGAACCTCCTCAACTCGCTCGATCGATCGAAATACGACGTGACGGCCCTCATGGCCTTCCCTCGCGGCGAGACGACGCGTCGAAACCAGAAGCGTCTCGATCCCGGCATCCGGCAGGTCTTCCGGCTGGGCGGCATGAACGGATTGAAGGCGCGCCAGATCCTCCGCCGCGTCGCCGACCGCAGCACGGATCCCCTCCGCGCTCACCGCCGATTCGGTCACCGGCAGCTCTGGCACGACGAATGGGTGCGCATCTTCGGCTCGGCGAAGTTCGACTGGGTCGCCGACTTCAGCGGGTACAGCCCGTTCTGGGCTCATCTGATGCTGCACTCGCCCCGCGCGGTCCGAGCGATCTGGCTTCACAACGAGATGGCCGCCGACCGTGAGCGCACGGTGGCCGGACGCCAGCCGTTCCTCCATTCGCTCGGGCGCGTCTTCACCATGTACCGCGCCTACGACCAGCTCGTGTCGGTGTCTCCCGCGCTCACAGAGCTCAATCGCGCGGAACTGGCCGAGTATGCGCCGGCAGACCGATTCCGGACTCTGCGGAACCTCCCGGACGCCATCGGCTCCGCCCCTTCGGCCGACACCTCCCCCGACAGCGACAGCGACAGCGACAGCGACACCGAGATCGACACCGAACCCGCCCCGTGGGAGCTCGCACTCACGGAGCCGGGCGTGCGGCGCTTCGTGACCGTCGGGCGTCTTTCGACGGAGAAGAACCATGCTCGGCTCATCCGCGCCTTCGGCCAGGTGCACGCGGACGACCCCTCGACGCAGCTGTTCATCGTCGGCGGCGGACCGCTCGCGGGAGAGCTTGCGCGACAGGTCGACGATGCCGGTCTCGGGCATGCGGTGTTCCTGACGGGTCCTCAGTCCGACCCCATCTCGATCATGCGCGCATGCGACTGCTTCGTTCTCTCAAGCGACTACGAAGGCCAGCCCATGGTGCTGATCGAGGCCGCGCAGCTCGCGCTTCCCATCGTGACCACCGCATTCGGGTCGGCGCAGGGGGCGCTGCCGGGAGACCAGATGCATATCGTCGCCCGCGACGACGCGGCGCTCGCGAACGGCATGCGGTCGTTCCTGGCGGGCGCCGTGCCTCCCACGCACCTCGATGTCGCGGAGTACACGGCCGAGGTGCTCGCGCAGTTCGACGAACTGGTGCCGCATCCGGAATCATCGAAGCCATGACCCGCGACGCCGCCGCCCCGCCCGCCGGTGCAGGCGTCACGTTCGTCATGCCGGTGCTGAATGAACGCGACTACCTCGCCCGCGCCGTCGAGACGGTGCTGGCGCAGGACTTCGAGGGCCCCCGCGAGCTCGTGCTCGCCCTCGGCCCGTCTCATGACGGCACGACCGAGCTCGCACAGGCTCTCGCGGCGAAAGACTCCCGCATCCGTCTCGTCGACAACCCGGCCGCCGACATCCCCATCGGGTTGAACCTCGCCATCGCGGCCGGCGCGCATCCGACCATCGTCCGGGTCGATGCGCATTCGGAGCTCGCGGCAGGGTATACGGCTCGGGCACTGGAGACGCTCGAACGTGTGCGCGCCGCCAACGTCGGCGGGGTGATGCGCGCCGACGGACGCACGCCGTTCCAGAGAGCGGTCGCCTTCGCGTACAACTCCCCCATCGGCCTCGGCGGCGGTGCCTACCACGGCGGCACTCACGAAGGCGAGGCCGAGTCGGCGTATCTCGGAGTCATGAGACGCGACGTCGTCGAAGAGGTCGGCGGCTTCGATGAGTCGATCCGACGGGGCGAAGACTGGGAGCTGAACCTGCGTATCCGCCGTGCCGGCTACCGCGTGTGGTTCGACCCAGCCCTGTCGGTCACGTACTGGCCCCGAGAGAGCTGGGTGCGCCTCGTGCAGCAGTTCCGCGCCACCGGCACGTGGCGCGGAGAGCTGGTGCGACGCTTCGGCAGACGCAACTCGCTCCGCTTCTTCGCTCCCCCGCTCCTGGTCGTCGCGACGGTGGCCGCCATCGTCTCCACCGCCCTCCTCGCGACGCGCGCTCTCGCACCGACTGCCGCCGTCGTCGCAGCGCTGGCGTGCGTGCCGTTCGCCGCGTACGCGATGGTCGTCGCCGCCGTCGCTGTGTTCGCGCCAAGGCTCGGATGGCGGGAGCGACTGTGGACCCTCATCGTCATTCCCACGATGCATCTCGCCTGGGGCGCCGGCTTCCTGCTCGGAATCGCCCGCGGCGCCCATGACACCGTCGACACATCACGGCTCGATCGCAATACGCCGCTGCCCTGAGCGCCCACCAGGTGAGCCCACCAGGCCGGCGCCTGTGTGGATCGGGCGTCCTCCCCGGTCTCCCCGTCAGGGCTCCACGAGACGCTGATCGAGGATGCGGGAGACGACGCGTTGTGCGGCGCGGCCGTCATCGCGGGCGTTGAACCGCTCCCGCCACCTCGCATAACGCTCGGCGTAACGCTCACGGACGGATGCGTCGTTCAGCGCCGCGACGAGGTCGTCCTGCGTGGCCACGAGCGGACCGGGAGCATGCTGCTCGAGGTCGAAGTAGAACCCTCGCAGCTCGCCCCGGTAGTGATCGAGGTCGGGTGCGAAGAAGTACACGGGCTTGCCCGTGACGGTGAAGTCGAACATCACCGAGGAGTAGTCGGTGATGAGTGCGTCGGCGGCAAGGAGCAGGCGCGAGATGTCAGGATAGGCGGTCATGTCGCGCACGCGCGTGCCCACCGCGTCGGCGCCCGGGAGCAGCGTGCGGGAGTGTCCGCGGACGAGCACCACGGCATCCGCCTCGCGAGCGAGGGCATCCAGGTCGAGGAAGTCGACCATCTGCTCGCGGTCGTCGCGCCACGTCGGCGCATAGAGGATCACCCGTTCGCCCGCCGGGAGACCGAGCTCCTTGCGTACGGCCGCCGCATCACCCGTGACGAGCACATCGTTGCGCGGGTAGCCCTCGACCCAGACCGGCCGCCGGAAGGCGTAGGCGGCGCGCAGGATCCTGGCCGCATAGGAGTTCTGGGCGAGCAGCACGTTCCACCGCCGTGCTTCGCGGATGACGGCGAGCGCGCGCCGAGGATGGAAGCCGGCGCGGTGGAGCGCGAGTCGCTTCAGGGGCGTCCCGTGCCAGGTCTGCAGCACGACCTGCCCCGGCCGACGCGAGAACCGACGCCGCAGCCAGTCGTTGACGACGAGCAGGCGTGCCGCGCCGCGCGCACGCCACCACTCCGGACTCCCTTCGACGACTGCGACAGCCCCCTCGGGTACGGGGACCGAGAAGTCGACGACACTCCAGTAGCGCCGGATGCCGGGAGCCCTCCGTGCGAGCTCCCGATCGATGGCCAACGGGTTGCAGCTCGCGTTGCGGCCGTAGAAGCTCTCGAAGAAGACCGCGTTCTCCAGGCCCTGCGGACGGGTCGCATACCGTCGCTCGAGTGCGTCCTGGCCCTCTCCGGAGTCATAGGCGGGATCGATCGGCGGTCCGATCACGAGGCGGGGTCCGGCCAGCTGTGCGCGCAGCGTGCCGAGCTGGGTGAGCGGAAGCACGGAGTCGATCTCGATCCGCTCGCCGTCGGCGCCGATCACCTCGACGTCGTAGTCTCCCGTCGGGAGCGGCAGCTCCGGCCCGTCCCACCGCGCGGCGCGCAGAGCCACGACGGCTCGCCATGTCTTGCCGCCGCCGGTGATCCTCCCCGTCGTCGTCGCGCGGGGGCCACGCAGCGTCACCGACCGGGGCCGCGCGCCCGTGCCCGACAGTTCGAGGACCGGTCCCTCACGAAAGCCTGCGTGGATCATCGCTGCCTCCTCGGCATTCGCGCACGGATGTGGGAGTAGACGCGCTCCGTGTTGCGACCGTCGCGGAAGGCGTGCACGGCCTCATCGAGGTCGCGAGCACGGGTGAGGCGCTTCTCCCGCTCCCCCGCGTCGCCCAGCACGTCGGACAGCTGTCGTGCCGCGTCCGCCCACGTCCGCGCCTCCGAACCGGCGGTGACGTCGTCGTAACGGCCGTAGAAGCCGCGCTCCCGCGCGTAGTCCTCGGCATCCGGGGCGAGGAAGACGACGGGCAGCGGAACGAGGGCGGCGTCGAACACCAGCGACGAATAGTCGGTGACCAGAACGCTCACGGCGGGCAGCAACGGTGTGACGTCGTTCACGAGGTCGCTGCTGAGCATGCGGACGCGCGTGCCCAGACCGGCACGGTAGTCGCCTGCACCCAGAGGGTGCGAGCGGATGAGGAGGACCGCGTCGTGCCGCTCCAGAGTCGCGTGGATCGCGCGCCAGTCGTCGGCCGACGGGACGGCCGGGTCGTCGGCCCCATCGCGCCAGGTGGGAGCGTAGAGGACGACACGACGGTCGCCGAGGTCGCCCACGACCTCCTGCAGCCGGTTCTTCGCGAGCGTCGTGCGCTCCTCGCGCGTGCCGGTCGACAGCACGTCGACCCGCGGTTCGCCCGTGACGGGCACCTGCGGGTCGCCGAGGGAGAATGCCGACTCCAGCCGGCCCCGCACGAGATGGGAGGCGGCCGGGATGACCGCGATGCGTCGCTGGGTCGCCCGGTAGAGCATCTTCACGATGCGGCGCAGCGCAGGCAGGGGCGCACGCACGGTCGCGGGCGAATCCAGCCCGATGCGCTTGAGGGGGATGCCGTGCCAGAGCTGGACGATGAGAGCGCCCTGCGTGGCGTACCGGTTGACGTCCCCGAACCCGTGCGTCACGACGACGACACGCGCCCGCGCCGTGCGCCAGAACCCGGCGAGACCATCACGGCGCACCGTCGGGATGCCGAGGGCGGCGGCTTCGGCATCCTGCGCGGCGTCGGCCGTGAGCCACACCGCCTGCTCTCCCTCCGCTGCCGCGCGCTTCCACAGGGCGAGCGCCCCATCGGCGATGCCGACGGCGCAGCCGAACACCCACTGATCGCGAGTGCGCGGGATCACCCACGTCGCGAGACGGCCGGCGGCGTACACGGGGATCCGCAGGAGCTTCGCGGCGTTGCCCGCGCCGAACGAGAAGGACGCCACCACGCGAGCCTATCGCGCGGTGGCGTCCTTCAGAGCGGGTGGCGATCCGCTCAGGGGGTGAGGGTGCCGAGCGTCACCTCAGCGGTCTTGGTCTGGCCGTCTCGTTCGTAGACGATCGTCGCCGTGGCGCCTCCCGCCAGCGCACGCACCTGCGCGGTCAGATCGGTGGC
The DNA here is from genome assembly GCA_023431405.1 of Actinomycetes bacterium. Classification (GTDB taxonomy): domain Bacteria; phylum Actinomycetota; class Actinomycetes; order Actinomycetales; family Microbacteriaceae; genus Microbacterium. The sequence goes on along the minus strand of JAEYVZ010000017.1, from coordinate 10,426 downwards.
ATCGGTGATCGGAAGGCCTGCGAACGACGTGACGACGTCGCCTTCCTGGAGACCGGCCTCGGCCGCCGCCCCGCCCGGGGTGACCTCGCTGATGTAGGCACCGGCGCTGGTCGCACCGTCGCGGCTGGCCGCATCGCCGACCATCGCGCCGAGCAGGCCGTGCGTGGCCTCGCCGTCGGCGATGATCTCGTCGGTGATGCGCTGGACGATGTTGGAGGGGATGGAGAATCCCACGCCGATCGATCCCGCCTCACCCGAGCTCGACCCGCCGGCGGAGGCGATCGCGACGTTGATGCCGATGAGCTTGCCCTCGGAGTCGACGAGCGCACCGCCCGAGTTGCCGGGGTTGATCGCGGCGTCCGTCTGAATCACGGAGATCGAGATGGAGCTCTTGGGTGAACCCTGCTGCTGGCCCTGGCCGAAGTCGAACTGGAACGGCGAGTCCTGGCCGCCCTGCTGCTGGTCGCCCTGCTCGGGCGCGGCCGACGAGGCGATCTGGATCGAGCGGTTCAGTGCGCTCACGATCCCGGTGGTCACGGTGTTCGACAGGCCGAGGGGTGCGCCCACGGCGACCGCGGCATCCCCCACGTTGAGCTTCGCCGAATCGGCGAACTCGATCGGGGTCAGGCCTGACGCGTCTTCGAGCTTGATGACGGCGAGGTCGTACATCGGATCTGTGCCGACGACCGTGGCCTGGTAGACCTTGCCGTCGGAGGTGGTCGCGGTGATGTCGGCGTCACCGGTCGCGCCGTCGAGCGTGACGACGTGGGTGTTGGTGACGACGTAGCCGTCGTCGCTCAGGACGACGCCCGAACCGGTGCCCCCCGCTCCCGACGACGACGCCGAGATCGTGACGACGCTCGGCAGCACCTTCGCCGCGATGGCGGTGGTCTGGGTGACCTCGTCGGTGTTGTTGACCGTGACGCTCGAGGGGCCGGCTGCCACGACGGTGGAGGTGCCGAACAGCGAGGTGGCTGCGGCGGCTCCGCCGACACCGGCCGCACCGCCCACGAGGGCTGCAGCGACCATGATCGCGACGATCTTGCCGGCACCGATGCGGCCGGAGTCTGCCGGGGCCCCGGGGGCGTGGGGGTTACCCGGCTGCGGGGCCGCGCCGAAGGCGGCCCCGGTGCCGTAGCCGACGGTCGGGGCGGTGTGGGGCGCGGGCTGCGCGTACGGCGACGAGAAAGGCTGGTTCCCGTGGGCGGGCAGCGGCGGGCGCGGCGGAATGGTCTGGGATGCTTCAGGAGCAGCGGAGGCGGCCGGTGCGGTCTCCGCTGCGGCAGCGACGTCGCCTGCGGCGGCGTCCTCTGTTGCCGGCGTGTGGTCGCCGGGGTGCTGGTTGCTCATTGCGGCTCCTTCTGTGGGAAATCTTCGCTTCCGCCGATCGATCGTGGGGCTGATCCGGAAGCACATCCAGGATGACGCCGCTTGCTGTGCGTTTCTTATGGCGGGGCCTGGACGACTCTATGCGTGTAGCCTGAGCGCGATGCGAGACATTCCCGGCGCGTGGTCACGAGCGGCGCGTGGCGCCGGCCTCCTCTCCCCCGACGGCACGCCCGCGCCGACCATCTTCGCCGAGATGAGCGCGCTCGCGGTGCGCTCCGGCGCGATCAATCTGGGCCAGGGATTCCCCGACGAAGACGGCCCCGTCGAAGTGCTCGAAGCGGCCCGCGAGGCGATCGCTCGCGGCGTGAACCAGTATCCTCCCGGCCGCGGCTCCGCTGATCTCCTGCAGGCGGTCGCGGAGCACCAGCACCGCTTCTACGGATTGTCGGTCGACCCAGAGCGGGAGGTTCTCGTCACGGCCGGTGCCACCGAGGCGCTGGCCGCCACCATCCTCGCTCTCATCGACAGCGCCGAAGACGAGGTGGTCGTGTTCGAGCCGTACTACGACGCTTACGCCGCATGCGTCGCACTCGCGGGCGCGCGTCTGGTGACCGTGCCGCTGCGCGCTCCCCACTTCCAACCGGATGTCGAGGATCTCCGTCGCGCCGTCAGCGACCGCACGCGCCTCATTCTCGTGAACGATCCGCATAACCCGACGGGTGCCGTCTTCGATCGCGAGGTCGTGGATCTCATCGTCGAGCTGGCCGATCGACATGACGCGGTGATCGTCACCGACGAGGTGTATGAGCACCTCGTCTTCGGCGCCGCCCACACGCCGGTGGCGACGCGCTCCGGAGCCTGGGATCGCACGGTGTCGATCTCTTCGGCCGGGAAGACGTTCTCGACCACGGGCTGGAAGATCGGCTGGATCACGGCCCCCGCCCCTCTCATCGAGGCGGTCGCGGCCGTCAAGCAGTGGCTCACCTACGTGAACGGCGCGCCCTTCCAGCCGGCGATCGCCACGGGGCTCCGGCTTCCCTACGCGTTCTTCGCAGGTCTTGCCACGACTCTCGCAGACAAGCATCGGCTGCTGGGCGAGGGCTTGCGCAGCGCAGGCTTCGATGTGCACTCACCGCAGGGCGGCTACTTCACTGTCGCGGACGCGCGCACGCTCTGCGAGCGGGCGGGCGTGACGGACGCCGACGCGCTCTGCCGGATCCTTCCGGAGCTGGCCGGTGTGGTGGCGATCCCGGTCACCGCGTTCGTCACCCCCGAGCGGCGAGGCGAGTTCGCGACGCTCGTGCGATTCGCGGCGTGCAAGCGCGTCGAGGTCATCGCGGAGGCGTCGGCGCGCCTCGCAGGCATCTCGGTCTGAGGTGCACGCGGGCTCCGCGAAGGTCACCTGCGGGGAACGACGGCGAACCGGCGCAGGCGCAGCGCGGGGTTGACCCTGCGCACCCGTTCGATCGCGCCAGGATCGAGGTGCCCGACCGCGACGTCGCTCACCGTTCCCACGGCGGCGACCTCGACGCCCTGCGGGTCGACGATCATCGACGAGCCCACACCGAGCGGGGGCGGGTGGTCGGCCGCCGCCACGAAGAAGGTGTTCTCGATCGCGCGGGCGTGGAGCAGAGTGCGCCAATGGTGTTCCTTGAGGGGACCCCTGACCCACTCGGCGGCCACGAGCACGACGTCGGCACCGGCGTCGGCCAGGACGCGCGCGACCTCCGGGAACCGCAGGTCGTAACAGGTCATGAGAGCGAACGTCATCCCGTCGACGACGAACGTCCCCGGCGCGTCGATCGCGCCCGCCTCCACCCAGTCGGACTCGCGCTGACCGAAGGCGTCGTAGAGATGCAGCTTGCGATACGAGGCGAGGATCCCGCTCCCGTCGACGGCCACCACGGTGTTGCGCACCCGTCGGCCGTCGCCGCGCTCCAGCAGCCCGGCGACCATCACCACATCGTGCTGGGCGGCGAGCGAGATGAGCCTGCGGACAAAGGGGCCCTCGACCGTCTGGGCGTGCGCCGCGAGCGTCTCGTCGAACGGGTCGACGAAGTAGCTCGAGTACTCGGGGAAGAGCACGATCCGGGCGCCACGCTCCACCGCCCGCGCCGTGAGGCGGGCGATGACGTCGAGGTTGGCCGCCTCGTCGGCGGTGGGCGCGAACTGCGCGACGCCCACCCCTATGGCCTCCGCTGTCATCGGCGTCGCTCCTCCGACTCGTCAGGGCGTCGGCCCCGAAGCACAGCCGGAACGACGACCCAGGTGATCCCGATCACCGCTGACAAGGCGATCGCTGCGACCCACGCCGCCGTGTCGCCGACCACGACATCGAACACGAAGGCGACGACGCCCACGAGGAGCAGGGAGACCGTCAGCAGCGCGGTGATGAGGGCGGCGTGTCCGTACCGCACGACCGTCGGCTTGATGCCTCGTCGGAACACCATGCGGTGCAGGGCGACGGGCGCCAGGGCGACGATGGCACTCATGGCCGACAGCACCACGAGAGTGAGATAGAAGATGCGCTGCGCGGTGGTCAACTCGGTGAAGGCCGGCTGGAAGGCGAGCGCGAGCAGGAAACCCGTGAGGATCTGCGTGCCTGTCTGCAGCACTCGCAGCTCCTGCAGGACTTCGTTCCAGTTGCGGTCAGCGCGCTCGTTCACCGTCTCGCCGCGGTCGTCTGCCTCCGCGGGCGTGCGAGCCTGCAGGTCGGATGCCATGCCCTCATCCTCCCGCTCTGAGGCGGAGGGGGGCAACTGCCGACCCCGGTGGCGACGACCACTCGAAAGCCGTGCTAGGCTATTGTCTTGTGCCGCGGGGTGGAGCAGCTCGGTAGCTCGCTGGGCTCATAACCCAGAGGTCGTAGGTTCAAATCCTGCCCCCGCAACGAAAGAAAGGCCCCCGATCCGGAGAGATCCGAATCGGGGGCCTTTCGCTTGGCCCCGTGCGTATCAGCGCTCGTCATCGACATCGACGAGCGCTGTCTCCATGTCGGCGAGAAAACGCGCGCAGACGCGCAGCTCCTCTTCGCTGTAGCCGTCCATCGCGGAGCGCATGCGCCGCATGCGCTCACCGAAGTGCTCGTAGAACTCGGTGCGAGCCGCCTGCGACAGGACGACGATGCGTGCGCGACGATCCCGCGGGTGAGGGTGGCGCTCCAGGTGTCCGCTGAGCGTCAGGCGGTCGAGCAGCTTGGTGGTCGACGCGGTAGAGATGGAGAGGTGCTCGGCGATATCGTGAGGCGAGACCCACTCGCCGCGCTGTTCCCGCACGATGAGCATGCGGAGCGCTGCGAGATCGGAGGCATTCATGTCCATGTCGCCACGCAGACCCCCGTGCATCCGGTCCATCGCGTCGGAGAACGCGCGCACGGCTGTCATGGCCTCGAGGACCAATTCATCGCGTGCGGACTGTGGGACCCATCGCTGGTTCACCGTGTGGACACCTCCCGTGCAAGTATGTAGTATCGCTCAAAATCGCTAGATAAACTAGCAAAAGGAGAAATGAATGTCTTCCATCGACCTCGTCGTACTGCTGGACGACGATGGCCGCGAGATCGGGACCGCTCCGAAGTCGAGCGTCCACGGCACCGATACCGCCCTCCATCTCGCCTTCTCCTGCCATGTGTACAACTCCCGGGGTGAGACTCTCGTCACCCGTCGCGCCCTCGACAAGGGCACCTGGCCCGGCGTCTGGAGCAACTCCTTCTGCGGTCACCCGCGGCCTGCCGAACCCGTGCTGTCTGCCGTGCATCGTCGTGCCGAGCACGAGCTGGGCATCACGCTGCACGATGTGCGCCTCGCCCTCCCCCTGTTCCGCTACCGCGCCGTCGATGCGAGCGGAATCGTGGAGCACGAGGTGTGCCCGGTCTACCTTGCCATGACCGACGATGAACCCGACCTCAACCCACGGGAAGTCGTCGAAGCGCGGTGGGTCGACCCCGCGGAGCTCGGCGAAGGCATCCGCGCCACGCCGTGGGCCTTCAGCCCCTGGCTCGTCCTTCAGGCCGAGCAGCTCGGCCTCTTCACCGACGAGCAGGAGCGGAGGGCGTCGTGATCACGCTCTCCGACGACCACCGTGCCGAGATCGACGCGGCGATCGGACGGATCCTCGAGCGACTCACCCGCCGCGCCGCACCCCTGGGCGAAGCGGCGCAGCAGCTCGCCGGCGCCATCGCCGCCGCAGCGAGCGACGGCAAGCGACTTCGACCTGCACTGGTCGTCGCCTCGTTCGAAGCCTACGGAGGAGACACCGCCGCCCAGCCCGGGCTGTGGGACGTCGCGGCCGCCTTCGAACTGCTCCACACCGCGTTCCTCGTGCACGACGACCTCATCGATCGCGACGTCGAGCGCCGCGGGGTGCCGAACGTGGCGGGTCGCTTCCGCGATCGCGCGCGCGAGTTCGGAGCGGATGAGCGCGGCACGGCGGTCGTCGCCGACGCGGCATCCGTTCTCGCCGGTGATCTCCTGCTGTTCGAGGCCACCCGTGTCGTCGCCTCGGCGCCGGTGAGCGAGCAGCAGCGCGAAGAGCTCTTCGCCGTGCTCGACGAGGCAGTGCTCGTGTCAGCCGTCGGCGAGCTCGCCGATGCCGAGCACGCCGCCCGCGCCGACTATCCGGATGCCGAGGCCCTCCTCGGCGCCGCACACGACAAGACCGCCGTGTACTCGTTCCGTGCTCCGCTGCGCGCCGGCGCGATCCTCGCGGGCGCCTTCACCCATGACGCACTGGCTTCGGCGGCCGCCGACCTCGGCCTGGCCTTCCAGCTCGTCGACGACCTCATCGGCACCTTCGGCTCCCGCGTGCAGGCCGGCCGCGACCCGGGTGCGGACCTTCGCGAGTCCAAGCGCACACCGCTCATCGCGCTCGCACGCGAGACGCCGTCGTGGCCCAGAGTCAGCTCGGCGCTCGCTGTCGCCCACACCGGCCCGATCGCCGTGAAGCGCGCTCAGCGGGAGATCGAGGCCAGTGGCGCTCGTGGTCACCTGGAGGAGATGGTGCATCTGCACCTCCACCGCGCCCGCGCTCAGGCGGCCGCCCCCGAACTTCCTCGGGGCGCCGTCGTGCTGCTGGCCGAGATCGCAGACGCCATCGAGAGGCGGATCCCGTGACGGGCGGCGACCTCTACGACCGATCCGCCCGCGATGCCGCCGCAACCGTCATCGCCAACTACTCGACCTCGTTCACCCTCGCCACGCGCCTGCTCGGACCGCGGGTGCGTCCGGAGGTGCGCAACATCTACGCCCTGGTGCGCATCGCCGACGAGATCGTCGACGGTGCGGCGGAGAGCGCGGGCCTGCCCCGACAGACCCAACGGCTGCTGCTCGACGAGCTCGAAGCCGACACCCTCGCGGCGACCGCGCGCGGCTTCAGCTCGAATCTCATCGTGCATGCCTTTGCTCTCACCGCGAGAGCCAGTGGCATCGGACCGGACCTCGTGCGTCCGTTCTTCGCCTCCATGCGCACAGATCTCGAAACGACTCAGCACGACGACGCGTCGCATGACGCGTACGTGTACGGCTCGGCGGAGGTCGTGGGACTCATGTGCCTGCAGGTGTTCGTCAATGCCGGCCGTGCGACGATCGCCCCGCCGGATCCGGAACTCGTGGATGGCGCCCGGCGTCTGGGAGCCGCCTTCCAGGACATCAATTTCCTCCGCGATCACGCCGACGACTCGGAACGCCTGGGACGCGACTACCTCGGCCTCGGCGACAGCGCCCGTCGTGACGAGGTGCTCGCCCGCATCAACCGAGATCTGGATGCCGCGGCAGCCGTCATCCCCCAGCTGCCGGAAGACTGTCGCCGCGCCGTCACGGCCGCGCACGGCCTGTTCGCCGAACTCGCCAAGCGCCTGCGCGACGACGACTCCACCGGGCGCGTCAGCGTCCCCACACCTGTGAAGGCCCGTATCGCGGCACGCGCATTCAGTGGCCGCGCACCCCGGAGGTCGGACTCATGAGCGGTTCCGCAGTCATCGTCGGCGGCGGTATCGCGGGGCTCGCGACGGCCGCCCTCCTCGCACAGGAGGGACTCGAGGTGACCCTGTACGAGGCGCGCGAGCACCTCGGGGGGCGCGCCGGATCGTGGGAGCGGGATGGCTTCCGCTTCGACACCGGCCCCAGCTGGTACCTCATGCCCGAGGTGTTCGATCACTTCTTCGCGCTGCTCGGCACGAGCGCGGCGGAGCAGCTGGACCTCGTGCCGCTGAAACCGGCCTACCGTGTGTACGCCCAGCCCGACGGCTCGGAGCCGTCACCCGCGGTCGACGTCACGAGCGGCCGCGACAGCGTGCGCGCTCTCTTCGAGGCACGCGAGCCCGGCTCGGGGGCACGACTCGACGCCTACCTCGACTCGGCTGCCGACGCCTACGAGCTCGCCGTCTCGCGGTTCCTGTACGACACGTACGAGTCGACCGCGGGCCTGCGCGACCGTCAGGTGGTGACGAGGCTCCCACAGCTGCTGCCGCTGCTCACGCGCCCGCTCGCCTCACACGTCGCGCGCTCCTTCAGCGAGCCCCTGCTCCAGCAGATCCTCGGCTACCCGGCCGTCTTCCTGGGTGCCTCACCCTACGAGGCGCCGAGCCTTTACCACCTCATGAGTCACCTCGACCTCGATGACGGCGTTCTCTACCCCCAGGGTGGGTTCACCGAGGTGATCGCCGCCGTCGAGCGCCTCGCGAGGGAGCGGGGCGTCACGATCGTCACCTCGACCCCCGTCCGCGAGATCGTGGTGACCGAAGGGCGCGCCTCCGGGGTGCGCCTCGACGACGGTACGGTGCACGCCGCCGACGTCGTGGTCTCGGGGGCGGATCTGCACCACACGGAGACCGCGCTGCTCTCCGAGGAACACCGCAGCTACTCCGAGAAGTGGTGGCGCAAGCGGACACCGAGTCCGGGAGCGCTCCTTCTCATGCTCGGAGTCGAGGGCGAGCTCCCCGAGCTCGCACACCATACGCTTCTGTTCTCCCGCGACTGGCAGGAGAACTTCGGCGACATCTTCGGTCGCGACACGCGAATCCCCGACCCGGCGTCGCTGTACGTGTGCCGCCCGTCGGCCACCGACCCGACCGTCGCCCCGCCCGGCTCGGAGAACCTGTTCGTCCTCGTGCCGATCCCTGCCGACCCCGGTCTCGGTCGCGGTGGCATCGACCGTGCCGGCGACCCGGCCGTAGAGGCCGCTGCTGACACCGTCATCGCGCAGATCTCGGCCTGGGCGGGCATCCCCGACCTCGCCGAGCGCATCACGGTGCGCCGCACCGTCATGCCCGCGGACTTCGAGGCCGACATGGGCATCTGGCGCGGCAGTTCACTGGGCCTCGCGCACACCCTGCCCCAGAGCGCGATCTTCCGCCCGAAGAACGTCTCCAAGAAGGTGAGAGACCTCTACTACACCGGCAGCTCGGTGCTGCCAGGAATCGGCCTGCCCATGTGCCTGATCTCAGCGGAGCTCATCGTCAAGCGGATGCGGGGCGACCGCACCGCGGGCCGCCTCAGCGTGGCAAGCGGGGCCGCCCGCTGATATGCCCGGACTCTACCTGATCTTCCTTCTGGTCTCGTCGGGGGGTCTGCTCCTGCTCGACGCACGCCATCGGGTGGCCTTCTGGGCAGCCCCGGGGCGCACGGCGGCGGCCGTGGCCATCGGCACGGTGTTCTTCCTGGTGTGGGATGCCGTCGGCATCGCCACGGGCGTCTTCGTGAAGGGGGACAGCCCGCTGCTCCTCGGCATCGACCTGGCGCCTCACCTTCCCCTCGAAGAGCCCGTCTTCCTGGCGTTCCTCAGCTACCTCGCGGTGCTCGTCCACGCCGCGGTGATCCGGCGCGGGGCCGCCAGGGGCACGGGGAGCCGGTCGTGACGTACCCGCTGATCGTCATCCCTTTCGTTCTGCTGACGGTCATCGTGACGGCAGCCACGTGCCGCCGTCCGCGCTTCGGCGCGAGACTGGCCGCGTCGGCCGTCGCCGCGGTCGTCCTGCTCCTCCTCACGGCGATCTTCGATAACCTCATGATCGCCGCAGGACTGTTCACCTACCCCGATCACCTGATCAGCGGCATTCGTGTGGGACTGGCCCCGATCGAGGACTTCGCCTATCCCCTCTGCGCGGCGTTCCTCGTGCCCGCCGTGTTCACCCTCCTCACCCCGAAGGATGCCGAATGACGTCGTTGACCCGCCAGCTGCTGCTCGCCTCGCGTCCGGTGAGCTGGGTCAACACGGCGTACCCGTTCGCGGCTGCGTATCTCCTCACCACCCGGCAGATCGATGCCACGCTGATCGTCGGGACCCTCTTCTTCCTCGTGCCGTACAACCTCGCCATGTACGGAATCAACGACGTGTTCGATTACGAGTCCGATCTGCGCAATCCTCGCAAGGGCGGTGCGCACGGGTCGATCCTCGACCGGCGCTTCCACCGCGTGACGCTGTGGGCCGCGGCGCTGTCGTGCCTGCCGTTCATCGTCTACCTGGCCGTCGTCGGATCGCCGCCGTCGTGGCTGGTGCTGGCACTGAGCCTCTTCTTCGTCGTCTTCTACTCCGCTCCCCCACTGCGCCTCAAGGAGCGGCCGTTCGCCGACTCGCTGACCAGCAGCATCCACTTCTTCTCCCCCGCCGTGTACGGACTCGTCCTCGCCGGAGCGGCATTCGACCTTCCGCTCACCGCGATCCTCGTCGCCTTCGCGCTCTGGGGCGTCGCCTCGCACGCGTTCGGCGCTGTGCAGGACATCACCGCGGACCGCGCGGCGGGGATCGGATCCATCGCCACCGTGATGGGGGCCCGGCGCACCGTGCGCTTCGCGCTCCTCGCCTACACGCTGGCGGGTCTCACCATGCTGGCGACGACCTGGCCCGGCCCTCTCGGCGCCCTCCTGGTCGTCCCCTACCTCGTCATCGTCTGGCCCTACCGGAACCTCACCGACGACCGTGACACCGAGGCGACCACCGGATGGAGCAGGTTCCTGTGGATCAACCAGCTCGCCGGCTTCGGTGCCACGCTCCTCCTCATCTGGTGGTGGTTCCTCAGCGCCTGACCGCTGAGGCCGGCCACAGCGAGAGAGGCCCCCCCCCCCGGGGGCGGGGCGCGCGCGTATGCGGGCGGGGAGTCGCC
>JAEYVZ010000068.1 GCA_023431405.1 Actinomycetes bacterium | reverse complement strand
CGCCGACACCGTCGGCTGGGTGGTCGTGGGGCTGTGTGCCGACAGCCCCACCAGCGGTCCCGAGCTGACCGAGCTGAGCGCGGCGATCGCACCCGCCGGCGTGCTTTCAGACCCGGTCGTTGCACGTGCGCTCCGTGGCGAGTACCTCGATGCGCTGGACTGCCCGACCGGCTGGTGGTCAGCTCCTGCGGTCGGCGGCGGCTGATCCTACGGTCAGCGGCTGAGCGAGTCGGTGCGCGAGGTCAGGACGGCGTGACGGCGGACGCAGCCGTCACTCGTCCGTCGTGAAGCTCGATGACGCGATCGGCGCGCTGCACGAGGAGCGGGTCGTGGGTCGAGACGATCGCGGCGAGTCCTTGGGTGTGCACGAGCTCGCCGAGGAGGTCCATGACGGTGGCGGCGGTACGCGAATCGAGCTGTCCCGTGGGTTCGTCGGCGAGCAGCACGTGCGGCCGCGCGGCGATCGCGCGGGCGATCCCGACCCGCTGCTGCTGACCGCCGGACAGCTCCCCGGGGCGCTGGTCGGCGTGGCCGGAGAGGCCGACCAGCCGCAGGGCTTCCCGCACACGCTCGTCGCGCTCGGCAGGCGGCGTCTTCTGGATGCGCAGCGGCAGCTCGACGTTCTCGGCGGCCGACAGCACCGGGATGAGCCCGAACGACTGGAACACGAACCCGAGCCGGTCGCGTCGCAGCAGCGCCAGGGCGTCTTCGTCGAGCGCGGTCGCGTCGGTGTCTCCGAGAAAGACACGCCCGGAGGTCGGCCGGTCGAGCCCGCCCAGCATGTTCAGCAGGGTGGTCTTCCCTGCTCCCGACGCACCTCGCACGACGACGAGCTCCCCCGCATGCACCTCGATGTCGATGTCGACGCACGCGTGCACCTCACCGGCAGACGAGACGAAGGTGCGGGTGAGCTTCTCACCGCGAAGCGCAGGGGTCATGAGGGCTCCTCGGTGGGCGATGCGGATGCCGCGGAGTCGTCGTTCTGGCGGCTCGGCCAGACGCCCACGTGATCGGGTTCGAGCGCGAGGCGCACGCGGTCGCGAAGATCGAGCGCGCTGACGAACTCGTCGGGAAGCTGCAGCCGGCCCACGCGGTCGAGCACGGCGTACTCCTCGGCCACGTGCTCCTCGGCGCCGTGTTCGTCGATTCGGGTGGATCGGAGAACCTCGGTGGAGGTGCGGCCGTCGCGGATCTGCACGGTGCGGGCGACGTGCTCCGACACCGCCGGGTCGTGCGTGACGATGAGGGTGGTCACCCCCAACTCACGGTTGACGGAGCGCATCGCCTCCAGCACGTGGGCGCTGGTGAGGTCGTCGAGTTCACCGGTCGGTTCGTCGGCGAGCAGCACGCGTGGCCTGTTGGCGATGCCGACGGCGATCGCGACCCGTTGCTGCTCGCCGCCGGACATCTCCGCCGGGGTGCGGTCGGCGCAGTGCGACACCTCCAGCAGATCGAGCAGCTCCGCCACCCGTGCCCGGCGTGCGCCTGCACCGCGCACCGCCCCGGTGATCGCCAGTGCTGCAGCCACGTTCTCGCTCGCTGTCAGATACGGCAGGAGGTTCCTCGAGGTCTGCTGCCACACGAAGCCGACGCTGTGGCGGCGGAACCGCACGCGCTCCTTCGCCTTCATCGTGAGGAGGTCGTGGCCGGCGACGCGGGCGATGCCGGCGGTGGGCTGGTCGAGGCTCGACAGGATCGACAGGAGTGTCGACTTGCCCGACCCCGACGCCCCGACGAGGGCGACGAGCTCGCCCGCATCGACCCGCAGGTTCAATCCCTGCAACGCCTGCACCTCGATGCCCGCGCCCCCGGCGGAGGGCACCGTGAAGATCCGCACGAGGTCGGTGCAGAGGATGTCGGCATCCGGTGCCGGAGTCTGCGCTGTCATGGGTCTTATCCTTCCTCCACCGTGCGCAAGGCGGCCGCGGCGCGCGAGCGGCGCGAGAGCATGAGGGTCGCGACGGTGAGAACGAGCGTGACGGCGAGGAACCCGCCGACAGTCAGCAGCAGGAGCGTCGGATCGGTCGCGTAGGCAGGTGCCACCGTCGAGCCGGTGAACGGCCGGAGGTCGACCGCCGTCATCACCACGAGCGGGATGAGCGCTCCGAACGCCGTGCCGGCGACAGCGGCGGCGGCTGCCGGCGGCCCGATCTCCCACAGGGCGAGCGCGGTCGCCGAGCGGCGTGGCGCGCCGAGCGTGCGCAGCAGTGCCAGCACGCGCGCGCGGGGCCCCGCCGCGAGGGTGAGGGTCATCACCACGGCCAGGGCGCTCAGGAGCGCGGCGACCACCGTCGTCAGCAGCAACGCGGTGCGCACCCCCTGCAAGGCGGGGCTCGTCTCGGTGGCGGCCGCGGCGCGCGATGCCGTATCGATCCGCACCGTCGGGCCGAGGATGCCGCGCAGGCGCTGCTCGACGGCTGCTGCTGCATCGGCATCCGCCTGTACGTCATCGTCGAGTCGCACGAGGATGGTGCGGTCGCTCTGATCGCGGCCGAGCACCTCGGCGGCGTACGACGCATCGATCGCCACCCAGTTCTCCCGACCGCCGATCGGCGCAGGTCCGCGCGTGACGCCGGCCACCTCCATCCGGAGTCCTTCGAGGCCGACCTCCGCGGTGTCGCCGAGGAGGTCGCCGACAACGCCCGACACGACGATCATCGGCGGTGAGCCCGCTGCCGGAGCGATCGATACGTCGGCGGGCAGCATGCCGGGGTCGTCGCCCTGCACGTCGCGCAGGCTGGCAGCGTCGACGATGAACACCGACGTGCCGCGGCGTTTCCCGTCGATGTCGAGCGTGGCCGAGATGGCGCCGGAGATCCCGGATGCGTCAGCGACACCCTCGATCTGCCTGATGCCGTCGACCTCCGCCTGGGAGAACATCGCCCCCTGCACGCGCAGGTCGGCGCCCACCTGCGCCCGCGACGCCTCCGCGATCCCGACCTGCAGCGTCGACAGCAGCACTCCCGACGACACGGCGACCGACACGCCCACCACGAGCGCGAGCACCGGGGTGACCCCGAGCGTCGGTTCCCGCAGGGCGCGGGCGGAGCCGACGAAGGCGTCGATGTTCGCGCCGGCGCGTGCCCGGGCGTGTGCGCGTGCGAGCGGCAGCGGGTAGAGGCGGATCGTCACCACGCACGCGACGAAGGCCAGCAGCAGCGGCGTGGCGGCCAGCAGCAGGTCGGCGCCGTCGCTGTAGCCGCGCACGAACAGCAGCACCAGCGCGACGGCCGCGAGCACAGCGACGCCGACGTCGAGGAAGAGGCGGCGCGGCGAGGTGCGGCGCCCGAGGTCGGCACGTGCGGGCCGCTCGGATGCGGCGGGCGCCAGCACGAAGAGGATGACGATCGGGGCGAGCCCGATGACGAGCGCGGTCACTGCGCCGCTGATGTCGGCCGCGATCATGCGCGAGGGAGACCCGCCGGAGGCCAGCATGCCGAGGCCGGCGACGAGCGCGGCTCCGACGACGGCGGGCACCGTCCCCGCCAATGCGCCCTCGGCGGCCAGCAGACCGCGAAGCTGCCCCACGGTCGCGCCACGGGCCGACAGCAGCCGCAGGCTCGACCGGCGTCCCTCGAGGATGAGTCGGCATCCCAGCGCCAGCACGGCCGCCGCCACCCCGATGGGTCCTGCGGCGAGCATCGCGAGCACCCCGGTGGTCGAGCGCTGCTGTGCGACCGCCGATTCGATGGCGGTCGTGACGTCGGCGTCGAACCGGAGCCCGAGCAGGCCGGGGCCCTGCGCCGACGTGCCGATGGGGTGGGAGACGGCGGTGAGCCGGTTCAGAGCCGCGATCGTCGCTGCCGCGTTGTGCGCGTCGATGCGGTCGATGTCGGTCGGATACCAGACGAGCGTGGAGGCCTGGCCGGGCAGCTCGGCGATCGCCGGGAGCGACTCGGGGTGCGCGTACGCCGTGCCGGTCACCCGGCGCGGGCTGTTCCCGTCGTCGAAGATGAACGGTGTGAGCACCGACGTCACATGACCCCAGTACGCCGACTGCGGGTCGGCGGCCTCGAAGAGTCCGACGAGGCGGAGCTCGACCGGGCGCCGGCGCGGATCGCCGACAGACCGCACCTCTCCGGTCGACCAGCCGAGCTCAGCGGCGGTCACCGACGAGAGCACCACCTCCACGCGCACGGCGTCGGCGCCGTCGGTGATCGATCCGGTCGCAGGCTGCGGCATCCGCCCGTCGACGAGTCGGATCTCTTCGGCGTAGTCGGGGTCGAACGCGATCGTCGCAGCTCGCGTGCCGTCGCCCTCCCAGATCGGGTTCTCGAGGCTCCGAGTGACGGCGCGTGCGGGGCCGAGCACGTCGGGAAGCGGCGCATCCGCGCCCTGCCGAATGCCGTCGACCGCTCCGGCGAAGTCGGTCCAGATCTCGGATGCCCCAGGGTCGTCGGATGCCCCAGGGTCGTCGGATGCCCCGGTGTCGTCGGATGCCCCGAGCTGTGGGAAGGCACTGCTGCCGGTGTTCTCCGACACGACGTCGCGCACCGTCGGCGGCACCGCGTCGAGCCGGTCGCGCAAGGTCGCGTCGCCCAGCCCTCCCAAGGCGACCGGGACGGCCATGGCGAGGGCCGCGAGCACGAACACCAGCACCGCGACGATCGCGCCGCCACCGGCACGCGAGCGGAGGTGGTGCGCGATCAGCGCCGGAGTCGACACGCGACTGCTCATCGCGCCTCCTCCCCGACGGTCTGCGTGCGGGCGCTTCGCGCGACGCCCCACGCCGCTGCCGCGACGATGACCGTCAGGCCCGCCGCGAGGAGGGCGACGGCGACCGCCGCCTCACCCCACGACACCGAGACGCCGCCCGCCAGGGGAAGGATGCCGGGGGTGACGGCGCGCACCAGCGACGGCACCGTGAGCCACGCCGCGAGGAGCCCGGTCGGCACCCCGAGAGCGAGCGCCGCCGCGAACACACCGCCGAGCTCGGCCGCTCGCATGCGCGCCTGCACGGCGGGAGTGAGCCCGAGGGCGCGCAGCACGCCGAGTTCACGGCGTCGCGCGATCGCGAGCGTCTGGACGATGGCGAACGCAGCGACCAGAGACAGCACGCCCGCGCCGGCTGTCGCGATCCACCACCCGGGCACGAGCGCGCCGACGAGCGCAGCGGCGACGCCGGGGGCGGCGACGGTGACCGGGCGATCGCCGAGCGCCGCGCTGAGGCCGTCGTCTGCGCGGGGGTCGCCGGCGGCCCAGACGGCGTTCGGCGGCACGAACGAGGCACCGCGCTGCAGCTGCGACACGAGCAGGTGCTCCATCGAGGCGAACAGGGCCAGCGGCGTCGACGCCCCGGGCACCGCATCGACGATCGAGGTCACGACGACGCTGCCGCGCCGACCCGTGCCGGCGTAGCGGAAGTCGAACGAGCCGCCCTCTTCGACGCCCAGGCGGTCTGCGAGCTCTCTCGACACCGCTCCCGCCAGCGGTGGTGCCACCGTGTCGGCCCCTGCGTCGGCGAGCACACCGCCGTCGGCCAGCCAGACCAGGGTGCTCTCGAAGCCGCGGGAGAGTTCCGCCTCCGCACTGATCTTCAGCGGCTCACCCCCGACGGCGGCGACGGAATCGAGGGTGAGCGTCGCGGCGGAGTTCTGTGGCGAACGTACCCGGTCGGCGCCGATCGCGAGCAGCCGCCAGGGAGCGGCGCCCGCTTCGGGGAGCGCCGCCTCGGCGACGACGGTGACCGAGCCGTCCGGGTTGTGCCGGGCGTCACCGTCGAACCGCAGCGCGGCCGGGGTGCCCCGAGCGTCGAGCACGACGGCGCTGAATGCGAGCGTCGGGGGGTCGCCGTCTGCGCTGCGCACGCCCAGGGTCATGCGCAGCGCTCTCGCCTCCGCGCCCAGCGGCAGCGGGTCGGAGAAGGCCGCCTCCTCGCCGCGGGTCGCCGCGGCGAGGGTGGCAGTGTCGATGAGGCCCCCGGCCGTGCTCACGACCCCCTCGATCTCCGAGGTCGGCACCGCGACGAGCTGGGCGTCTGCGTCGCCGATCTCGATCGCGCCGATGTACGCGGGCGCGGCGGAGACGACTCCGGCGACCGCGGCCGCCGCAGCGACATCGTCGGGCCCGGCGGTCTGAGGCGACACGTCGACCCGCAGGTCGGCGCCTGCCCGCACGGCCGCCGAATCGGCGACCATCGACGTCCACGTCGCGCTGTACGCCGACGCGTACACGGCCTGCGCGACGGTGAGCGACGCCAGCATCACCGCGACCGCGTACACGGGAATGCGGCGCGCGACCTGACGGGCCCCGTACCCGGGCTGCACCGCGGGGAGGGATGCCGCCGGCCTCGCCCACGCGATCGCGGCGGCCGCGAACACCGCGAGGGCCACGCTTGCGCCGGTCATGAGCACGACCGCCGGAGCGACCGCGACGATCGGATCGAATCCCGCACCGCGCGCGAGCGGCAGCTGCCAGACGACCAGTGCGGATGCCAGGACCAGCGACACGATCGCGGCGCCCGTTGTCGCCCGCGTCACGCGGGCAGCGGCACGGGTGCGCTCGCCGCGTCGCAGCGCGAGGGTGAACACGATGGCGAGAACCACGCTCATCGCCAGCGCCCATGGCCACGCGGCGATCGCGTCGGCTGCACCGGCCCCCACGAACGGCGTGAGAGCGGCGGCGGCCGCGAGGCCGAGGGCGACGCCGACGAGGGCGACGATGAGCGCCTCGACGGCATCCGTCACCCAGGCCTGCGCTGCAGAGAGACCTCGCGCGCGCAGCGTGGCCGACTCATGCTCGCGGGCGGCGGCGACCAGGCGGGCGAGCTGGGCCACCGCGGTGGCAGCCAGGATCGCCACCAGCACCCCGAGCGCCGGCACGGCAGAGCTCAACGCGGCAGTGCCCTCGGCGACCTGATCGGCGACGTCATCGGCGCTCACTCCCGGGGGAGGCGGATCGCCGGCCACCGCGACCGCCACGGAGAGTCGTGCCACGACCAGGCAGACGGTCGCGACGGCGACGGCCACGGTGGCCGCTGCGCTCACGAGGATCCCCGCACGTGCGCGGGCGCGACGAACGATGAGGCCGGGCGTCGTCGGCGGGCGGTGCGGGGTCGAGGGCACGCTCATCCGCGATCGGATTCGTCCGGGAGGAGGGCGGCCACGCTTGCATCGTAGGGCAGGGCCACGGACGGCGTGGGAACTCGCTAGAGGTACTCGTCGCGCGCGGCCTGGCGGATCGACCGGTCGCGGATGTCATCCCAGTCCAGCACGACGACCCCGTGGAGGCCCGCCGGATCGTCGCACCGGTCGAGAAGGCGCTCGGTGAGCGTCGCCACGTCGGAGCAGTCGCTCACGTCGAGGAACGTGACTTCGACGTCGCGCGCGTTGTCACGTTCCAGGTCGGCGTGGAGTCGGGCTCCGATTCCGGAGGCGATCCGGTCGAACGCTCCCGCCTGACGCGGATCGAGCATGACGGCGAACACCAGATGCCGGACCCCGGAGTGCCGGCGGGCGTCGACGACCGCGAGGGTCGCCAGCGCTCGGAGCCGCTCTTTCGCGTCGTGCCGGGCGTGGAAGCGGAGGTCTGCGAAGGCCAGCACGGCGCGTGGCCGGTCGGGAAGCGTGCCACCCAAGAGAGAAGGGTCGGCCTGGAGGGAGACGACCCCCCGGGCCAGAGCGGTCTCGGTATCGCCGAGGGTAAGGACAGGATGCGACATGCTCAGGCTTTGTTCGTAGGGAACGGTCGGCCGACCGCTGCCGACCAGACTTCCCGGCTCACCATTGCTGAGAGACCTTACCCCGTCTCTCCGGAATCGGTGGGAGGCGTGTCCTGGTAGATGTCGGGTGTGCCGTCGCCGTCGTCGTCGATCGCCTCGGCGGCGGAGATGTGACGGTATCGGCGATTGCGCGCCAGGAGGATGACGGCCGCGACGAGCGATGCCACCACCGATGCCAGCATGATCGCGATCTTCGCGCTGTCGTTGGTCGCGCCGTCGGAGAAGCTGAGTTCCGCGATGAGGAGCGACACGGTGAAGCCGATCCCGGCCAGCAGCGCCACCCCGAGCATGTCCACCCATCGAAGTGCCGGATCCAGACGCACCCGCGTCACCAGGGTGAGCGCGCGCACCGCCAGAAGGATGCCGAGCGGCTTGCCGAGCACGAGGCCGGCGACGATCCCCAGCGCTACCGGGTCGGTCACGGCGCGCACGACGCCGTCGACGCCGCCGAGGGCGACGCCGGCGGCGAAGAAGGCGAAGACCGGCACCGCGAAGCCCGCCGACAGCGGCCGGAACCGGTGCTCGAATTCGCCTGCGAGGTCGTGTGCGCGTCCGCCTTCGGTCGCGCCGCGGCCCGGCTTGACGGGGATGGTGAAGGCGAGGGCGACGCCGGCGATGGTCGCGTGGATGCCGGAGGCGTGCAGTAACGCCCAGGCCACGAACCCGATCGGCAACAGCACGAGCCAGGCGGCGAGGGGGCGTCCGGCGAAGATCGCACGGTATCGCTGGGCGAGGAATCCGTACACGGCGATGACGGCGACCGACGCGACCAGCGGACCGAAGGAGATCTCCTCGGTGTAGAAGATCGCGATGATCGCGATCGCGATGAGGTCGTCGACGACCGCGAGGGTCAGCAGGAAGACGCGCAGCGGGCTCGGCAGATGTGAGCCGACGAGGGCGAGCACGGCGACGGCGAAGGCGATGTCGGTGGCCGTCGGGATCGCCCAGCCCTGCGTGAGGGCGCCGTCGGCGCGGACGACCGCGATGTAGATGAGCGCCGGCACGACGACCCCGCCGACCGCCGCGGTGACGGGGACGACCGCGGTGCCGAATCGCCGGAGGTCGCCGGAGACGACTTCGCGCTTGAGCTCGAGACCCACCAGGAAGAAGAAGACGGCGAGGAGACCGTCGGCCGCCCACGCTCCGAGGCTGAGCTCCAGGTGCCAGGGTTCGTAGCCGAACCGCAGATCGCGCAGGGCGAAGTAGCTCTCGGCGGCGGGCGAGTTCGCCCACACGATCGCGATGACGGCCGCGACGACGAGGAGCATCCCGCCCACGGCCTCTTTGCGAAGGATGGCCGAGACGCGAGCAGCCTCGGCATATCCCGGCCAGCGGGGCGTGCGCGGCGCCGGAGTGGGGGAATGAGCGGGAGTGGTCACGGAAGGCCTCCGGATCGGTCGACGGAATGAGCGTCGACCAGACTTCCCGACTCGCCGGTCTCGACTTTACCGAAGTCGAGACCCGCGAGGCCGCCGACGACCCTTTCGAATCGCCCGGCAGCGCTAGGCGGCGACCTCCGCGGACGGGAGGATCTCGCGCAGCAGATCGCTCAGGGTGACGACGCCCACGATGCGGTCGTCGACCACCACGACGGCGAGTTGCGCGTGCGCACTGCGCATGCGGGTGAGCACGTCGTACGCCGACTCCTGCGGCGTCACCACGAGCGGCTCGCGGGCGATCGCCGCCACCGGAGTCGCCGCATCGACCGACAGCGTGTCACGCACGTGGGCGACCCGGGCGCCGGCTCCGCCGCCCACGAGGATGCGGAGGTGCCCCGACGACTCCGCGGCCGCCTGCACGTCGGCGGCGGTCGCATCCGCCGCGACGGCGGTCGGCTCCGCGTCGGTGCGCACGATGTCGCCGACCGTCAGGGTGCCGAGGGCGATCGCGCGCGCGATCGGCTCCGAGTACTGCTCCTCGAGGGTGCCGGCGGCGCGGGAGTGGGCGACGAGCTCTCGGATGGTGTCGGCATCCTGACCGCCCACGGCGGCCTTCTCCACCGGTTCGACGCCGGAGGCTTTCACGAGTCGGTTCGCGATGTGGTTGATCCACAGGAGGAACGGCCTCAGCGGCCAGGTCAGCACCCGGGCGGTGATGCCGGTCGCCTTCGCCGCCGTCTCCGGATGCGCGATCGCCCACGACTTCGGGGCCATCTCGCCGATGACGAGGTGGAGGAACGTCACCACGATCAGCGCGAGCATGAACGCGATGATGTCGGCCAGCACGAACGGGAGCCCCCATTGCTCGAGCACGGGCGCCAGCGCGTAGTCGATGGCGGGCTTGGTGATCGCCCCCAGCAGGAACGTGCACGCCGTGATGCCGAGCTGGGCGAACGCGAGCATGACGGTCAGCTCATTCACCCCCCGCAGGGCGGCGCGGGCGGAGGCGCTGCGGTCGGCCTCCTCCTCCAGCCGGTGCCGGCGCGCGGCGAGCAGCGCGAACTCGACGATCACGAAGAAGGCGCTCGCGAGGATGAGCGCGATCGTGATGACAGTGACCATCCACCAGCTCATCGGGACGCCTCCTTCGGGGCGCGCGCGGACTCCGCCGCGTCGTCATCGGGGCGCGCGTCGTCGAGGTCGACCTCGACGAGCCGCAGCGCCACCTGGGAGGGCACGAGGCGCGCGACCTCCGTGACCTCCACGTCGAGCCAGCGCTGCATCCTGATGCCCTGCACCGCCTCGCCGGGCTTCTCCGGCAGATCGATGCGCAGGGTCGTGCCCACGGTGGGCAGGTCGCCGTGCTCGCGGATGAGGAGACCGGCGATCGTCTCGGCCTCGTCGTCGGCGAGGTCGTGCCCGATCAGGCGCTCCACCTCATCGAGGTGCACGTCGCCGGGGATCCACCACCGCTCGTCGGCCCTGATGACCGCCTCCTGCACGTCGACGTCGTGCTCGTCCGACAGTTCGCCGGCGACCTCCTCCGTGAGGTCTTCGATCGTCAGGATGCCGTCGAAGTTCCCGTACTCGTCGACGACGCACGCCAGTTCGTTGCGCGACTGGCGCATGCGGTCGAGTGCGACGGGCAGACGCATCGCGGTCGGGAGGATGACGGGCTCCCGCATGAGCACCGACACGGGGGCGTCATCGGGATGCCCCCCGCGCAGCAGGTCGATGAGCTCGACGACGCCGACCGGCGCATCTTCGTCGCCCACGACCGGATAGCGCGTGTGGCCGACGGCCATCATGGCGCGCACCTCTCCGATCGTGGCATCGGGCGGGATCGTGTCGACGCGCGATCGGGGGACCATGGCGTGCTCGACGTCTCGCTGCGGGAAGTCGAGGATGCGGTCGATCATCATCGACAGGTCTTCCGGCAGGTCGCCGCTCGCGCGCGAGTCTTCGACGATCGCCTCCAGGTCGCGAGCGGTCGCGCTCGCGTCGACGTCTTCCAGCGGCTCGATGCGCAGCAGCCTCAGCAGCGCGTTCGCGGCGAGGTCGAAGACGGTGATGAGCCACCCGAACAGCAGCAGGTAGATGCGGGTGGGCACCGCGAGGGCGCGCGCGAGGGGTTCGGGGCTCGCGATGGCGAGGTTCTTCGGATACAGCTCGCCGAAGATCATCGTGACGATCGTGGCGAGGACGAGCGCACCCGTCGTGCCGATGAGCACGGAGACCCCCGGCGCGAGGCCGACGCCTCCGAGGAGCGTGCCGATCGACTGGCCGATGAGGGGCTCGGCGACGTAGCCGATGAGAAGCCCGGTGACCGTGATCCCGAGCTGCGCGCCCGAGAGCATGAACGACGTGCGCTTGGTGATGGCGAGCACGCGCGCGGCCTGCACATCGCCCTTGTCGGCTTTCGCTGCCATGCGCGCCCGGTCGACCGACATGTACGCGAACTCCTGCGCCACGAAGAATCCACAGGCGGCGATGATCGCCAGCGTCAGCAGGATCCCCAGCAGCAGCGTCAGCACTGCCGCGAGCATCCGATGTCACCCCCTCTCTCAGCGAGGGGGCTGCAAGATCGGCCCTCCTGGTCGGGGGAGGTGCGGCGACGGCTCACGGGTGTTCTCTCTCTCGGGGCACGAGTGGGCGCCTAGAGGATATCCAGCGCAGCTCATGAATCCGCTGAGAGACAGCCGCGCTCGCGCCGTGTCCTCACATGCCGCCGAACAGCGTCAGCACCAGCGTCCACACGCAGATGAGGGCGAGCATGCCGAGGCTGTAGAGGATGGAGGCGCGAAGGATCTCGTTCTCACGCCCCGACAGGCCCACCGCGCCCGCGGCGATCGCGATCGACTGGGGCGAGATCACCTTCGCGGTGTTGCCGCCGGCGGTGTTGGCGGCGACGAGGAGCGACGGGTCGACGCCGATGCGGTCTGCGGTCGCGACCTGCAGCGGCGCGAAGAGCGTGTTGTTGTTGACGACCGACCCGGTGAGGAAGACGCCGATCCAGCCGATGATCGGCGCGAGCAGCGGGAACAGCGGACCCACGGCCGCGAGAGCCGACCCCATCGACGCGGAGCCCCCGGAGTAGTTCGCGATGTTCGCCAGCATGAGGATGAGGGTGATCAGGAGGATGGCGGGGGCCAGGTTCGCGAGGGTCGTGCGCAGCTCCCGCCAGACGTCCGCGGCGGTCAGGGTGCGGGTCGTGAGAGCCGTCACGATCACCGCCAGCAGGATGGCGGTGCCCGTCGCGTTCAACGGGGTGAAGCTCCACGTCGTGGAGACCGTCGACCCGGCGGCGGTGACGATGGCATCCGTCACCCCGGGGATCGGGAAGACGAAGACGGCCGGGGCCAGCGGCCCCGTGGTGAACAGCGCTTTGAAAGCCGGGAGGCTCCACACGAGGATGAAGGCCGTCAGGATGTAGAACGGGCTCCACGCGGAGACGGTCTCGCGCAGCGGCGGGGGTTCGATCTCCGGCACGGATGCGCCGCCCTCGCGGAAGATGCGCCGCGGCTGCCACACCCGTCCGAGGAGGAAGATCGCCGCCATCGTGCCGAGGCCGGCGCCGAGGTCGGCGAGCTCGGGACCGAGGAACCAGAGCACCCCGGCCTGGATGCCGCTGAAGACGACCGTGACGACGAGCACTGCGGGCCACGTCTCGCGCAGCCCTCGCCACCCGTCGAGGATCATGACCAGCAGGAACGGCAGGAGGATCGTCAGCGGCTGGAGGAGCACGACCATCGCGCGCGACAGGTCGAGCACGTCGATCCCCGTGACCTCCGCTCCGACGAGGATCGGGATGCCGATCGCCCCGTAGGCGCCCGCGCCGGCATTGGCGACGAGCGAGAGCATCGCGGCCTTCACCGGGCGGAAGCCCAGCTGCACGAGCAGCGCCGCGCAGATGGCGATGGGCACGCCGAACCCGGCGGCGCCCTCGAGGAACGCTCCGAACGCGAAGCTGATGAGCAGCACCTGGATGCGCTGGTCGGCGGAGATCGCGCCGATCGACGCGCGCACCACGTCGAACCGGCCGCTGGCCACCGCGATGCGGTACAGCCACACCGCCATGACGATGATGTACGCGATCGGCCAGAGCGAGCTGAGGGCACCGAGCAGTGCGGCGCCGCCGACCGAGCCCGCCGGCATCCCGAACGCCCAGAGCGCGACGACGACTTCGACCGCGAGAGCGATCGCGGCGGCCACGATGCCCCTCAGCCGCAGCAGCACGAGACAGGCGAGGAAGACGAGGATCGGCAGCGCCGCGACGAGCGCGGAGAGCCATACCTGGCCCAACGGATCGGTGCTCTGGGTCCACATCACGGACTCCCTCCGCGGCGCTTTCCTTCACGCTAACGGCGTCGGGGGCGCGGGCGAAGGGAGCCGCATGATGTGGCACAGAACAGGTGCCGGCCCGCTCAACCGGCCTCGGATGCGGCGAGCACCTGCCGGAGCACCGGCGCCGTCGCCGCGAGCGCGCCGAGGATCACCGCGAAGCCGGCCGCGAAGCACAGGGCGTTCACACCCAGCGACAGCGGGGCGAACAGGAGGCCCGCTCCGAGCAGCGGCAGGAGCAGAATCGCTCCGGTGACCGCGGCGAGCACGACCGTCGCCACGAGCGGCACGAGCACCGCGCGCCGCCGTGCCGCATCCATGGTCTGCTGCGTCATGCCGAACCGGTGCAGGTTCACCCACAGTTCACGACGGTCGAGTACGTTCGCCGCCTGCGTCACCCCCACCGTGCAGGCGACCATGACGAACGAGATGGCGAGGGTGAGCAGGACGCCGGTGCGGATGTCGAGGATGATCACATCGACACCCTCGGCCGTGCCGATGAGAGCCATGCCCCCGCCGCCGACGACGGCGATGAACGTCGTCATCGCGACGCCCGACACCTGCCTCCAGGCGGCTTTCGGGTCTTCGAGCACACTGCGGGCCGCGATGAGCTGCGCGGCGCTGCGCGCCTGTCGCGCCTGCGCGCGGCCCACGATCCCCAGCATCCAGGGGCCGATGAGGTTCAGCACCGCCACCGCCGCACCCAGCACGGCCGAGAGGATCACCGCGAACACGAAGACGCTGACGCCGGTGATCTGCACCGCGAAGAATCCGGCCACGACGACGGCCACCCCGATGAGGGCGGGGAAGGGCCGCAGACGCGGGGCGTCCGACCGTGCACGCACGCCGAGCGGTGTCACCCGCACGCGGCGGAGCCCGGATGCCGCGGCCACCGCCGCCACGGCGACGACCACCGCGACGATCAGCCCTGCCGCTCCCGGGCTGAGCCAGAGGGCACCCGCCCCGATCGGGGCGCCGCCGAACGAGATGAGGCCGACCAGCGGCACGAGAGCGATGTGCAGCACGACGCCGACGAGGGCACCCGCTGCGGCCACCAGTGTCGACTCGACAAGGGCCAGCAGGGTCACGGCGCGCGAACTCGCGCCGAGGAGACGGAGGGTCGCGAGACGGTCGTCGCGGCGGCGGGCGGACAGGCGCGCCGCGACACCGCTCAGCGACACCAGCGGAACCATGCGGAGCGTGCATGCGACCGCCCCCAGCACCGGATACACCACATCCTTCGCCTCCCACGACAGGAAGAGGAGTGCGCCGCCGGCGACCGTCAGCAGCAGCGCCGTCGTCACCGCGAACGCCACGGCCGGGAGGATGAGGGTCGCGATTCCCTGAGACGAAGGCCGGGCGAGGAGCCGGAGCACGCGCGCGAACGTCGCGACATCGCCCGCGCCTCGTGCGGGGAGCGCGGCAGCCACGGCGGTCATCGCGCCACCGCCGCCGTGTCGGAGACGACGCGACCATCGCGCACGCGGACGATGCGCCCGCAGCGGGCCGCGACCGCCTCGTCGTGGGTGACCACGATGAGCGACCGGCCGTTCCCCACGGTGGACTGCAGGAGGGCCGTCATCACCTCGATGCCCGTCGCCGAGTCGAGCGCCCCCGTCGGCTCGTCGGCGAACGTGAGCGAGGCCCCCGTCGCCTGAGCCCGCGCGATCGCCACACGCTGCGCCTGACCGCCCGACAGCTGGCCGGGTCGGCGTCCCTCCATCCCGGCGAGGCCGAGCGTGGTGAGCCAGGCGGCTGCCTGCGCCTCGGCATCCTTCCGGCGGATGCCGTTCATGAGGAGCGGGAGCGCGACGTTCTCTCCTGCGGTGAGCTCGGGAAGGAGGAAGCCCTGTTGGAAGACGAACCCGAACTCCTCTCGTCGCAGCCTCGTGCGCTCGCCGTCGGGCAGCTCCGACACCTGCACCGGGGCCGCGCCTCCCGCGTATACGACGGAGCCCGAATCAGGCGTCGTGATGCCGGCGAGAACATGAAGCAGCGTCGTCTTGCCGGAACCCGATGCCCCCATGATCGCGATCGACTCTCCGCGATGCACCGTCAGGCCGATGCCCGCGAGCGCGGTCGTGCCGCCGTAGGTCTTGACGAGGTCGGAAGCGTGGAGAAGTGGTTCATGCATGATCCCAGCCTTCCGAGCGCCGGCGGGAGCCACATCGGCACGGAGGACCATTCGGGTCATCCCCGCGATGTATCGCCCACCCGCACGCAGGAGGGTGGCGCTCGCACGCATCGCGGCATCGATCACCCCGATCCGGCACGGGTGGGTGCGGCAACGGAGCACGGCAACCCCGGCGGGGAGGCACGGCAATCGACAGATGCGACCGCGCTTCGGCGGGATGCCGTTCTAACGTCTTCGTGTGCGGTCGAACGCTGCCGCGAACGCCGCAACGGGGGAAGTCCGCGTGAATCTCATCTTCCGCGGACGCCTGGAGTGACCCAAAGCCCCCCAGCCCCGGGTCACTCCAGTGCCCCTCCCCGTGACGGCACATCGACCACTCGCTCCACGCCGAACTCCGCCCCGAGGCTCCCCGCGCTGAAGGCGGCGAGGTCACCCCGGAGGCGCTCGTGCTCTCCGGCCGGCACCCACAGCCGGAGCCCCACACCCTCCGCCGTGTACGCGGGGGCGTCCCAGGCGCTGCCGTGGGAGTCGGCCCACTCTCGCAGAAGATGCTCGAGGCGTCCCGAGTCGGCGTGCGGCACGCAGACGGTCGCCGCCGTCAGCACCTCGCGGCGCACGAGGGTCGCGCGGTCCAAGACGTCCGAGGTCGCCGTCGAGTACGCCCTGATGAGACCTCCGGCTCCCAGCTTCACGCCGCCGAAGTACCGCGTCACGACCACGACGAGGTCGGTGAGTCGCCGATGTCGCAGCACCGCGAGCATCGGAGCCCCCGCCGTGCCCGCCGGTTCGCCGTCGTCGGAAGAACGCGCCTGATCGCCGTCCACGCCCGTGATCATGGCGAGGCAGTTGTGGCGCGCGTCCCAGTACTGTCGGCGGATGTCGGCGATGATCGCCGCGGCATCCTCAGGACTGCTGACAGGATGCGCCTGGGCGATGAACCGCGACTTCGACACGACGTTCTCGTGCTCGACGGGTGCGGCGATCGTGGCGGGAAGGTCAGGAGCGGACATCGGCCTGAGCGTAGCCCGCCCAGACGCGCGTCAGCTCAGCAGCGAGCCCATCTGCTTCGCGATCGTGCGCGCCGCCGCCTTCGGACTCAGGCGCGACAGCTTGTCCATGGCCGCCGCGTCTCTGCCGATCGTGATCCGGAACGATCCCTTGCGGATCGCGGCGACGATCGCCGCGCCGGCGTCGTGTGCCGACGTCATCTTGAACGACGAGCTGTCGGCGGTGACGCCGTCTCCGACGCTGACACCGGAGTTCGCGGCGATGTCGGTGGCGATGGCACCCGGGAACACGGCCGTCACCGCCACGTTCGTGTCGAGGAGTTCGGCGTAGAGGGCTTCGGTGAGCAGCCGCACCGCCGCCTTCGATGCCCCGTAGACCGCCTGCCCCGGCACCGGCGCGTAGGCGCCCATGCTCGAGACGTTGACGATGCAGGCCTCGGGCCGCGACACCAGCTCGGGGAGGAACGCCTTGACGGTGTTCATCGTGCCCCAGAAGTTGACGTTCAGGACCTTCTCGATCTCCTCGACGGGCAGGTCGATGATCTTCACGAACTTCTGGATGACTCCCGCCACGTTCACGAGGCCGTCGATCTGACCGTGGGCCGTGCGGACCGCCTCCGGAAGGGCGGCGACCGCGTCGCGGTCGGTGATGTTCACGGGGTGCTCGCTGAACCGTTCACCCGCTTGCGCGAGCTGGGCCGTGGCGTGCAGAGCCGCCTCGTTGAGATCGACCCCCGCGACGCGCGCCCCCGCGGCGAGCAGCTGGAGGGTGACCTCCCGCGCGATGCCGTTTCCTGCACCGGTGACGACGAAGACCTTGCCGCTGATGTCCATGAGACTCCTCCTGAGGGGATGGTGCCGGTGGTGAGATGCCTCGCGCAGATGCGTCCGGCGATGTTCAGTTCAGCCGGTGCAGAGCGCGCACGATCTGCTCGGCGGTGTCGCCGTCGCGACGCCGGATGCTGTCGCGCAGCCGGACGTAGGCGTCGGGCTGCGCAAGCGGCTCATCGATGAAGGGCGACCAGCCGCGGAGGTTCCGCTGGATGGCCAGGGCCGCCTCACGCATCACTCCGGTGAACACCGCGTTCCCCGTCGCGCGAACGACATGCTCGAACATCGCCGCCATCGCGTCGTACAGAGCGAGAGCCTCACCGGCGCGCGCGGCCGCCGCTGCCGCGTCCGCGAGCCGAAGCATCGCGTCGAGCTCGCCGTCATCACACGCGCGAAGAGCGATGCGCAGCGCGTTCCCCATGAAGTACACCGTGAACTCCGCCGTGTCCTGGCGCAGCTCCTCACCCGGCTCCGAAACCCGGGTGTAGCGGCCCACGGCGACCTCGACCAGACCGAAGCGCTCGAGTCGCTGCAGCGCCTCCCGGACCGGGGTGCGGGAGATGCCCAGTTCGGCCGCCAGGTCGACGTCACGCAGGCGCTGCCCCGGGCGCAGAGTGCCCTCGAGGATGGCGGAGCCGATGCACGTGTACACCTCGTCGCTGAGGATCGTGCCGTGCGTGAGATTTATCGGGCGAAGTGTCTCAGACATGACGGCATCAGCCTAGGGCTCACAGCGTTCTCGCCGCGGGATGCGGGGCCACGTGTTCGCCGGCTGCTCACGGCGGATTCCCATGAATGCATCCCTCCCCAACGCGCGGGATTGACAGTAAACTCGGCCCCGTCACGCTTCGCGTGGCTTATCCGGGGGGATCCGTCGACGCCCGGGCGAGCGCTGTCTGCGTGGACGCCCGGGCGTCGAATGGTTAACGCACACCTCACCCGGACGCGTGCGCGTCCGCGACGGGGCATCGGCCTGCTCGTGCAACATTTTCGTCACAGCCATAGGCGATACATAGGCCCCCCGTTAGCGTGGGACCCGTCGACGTGCATCCTGCGTCGAGAACAGTGCGTCAGGTAGGGCATTTCCATGAGCAGCAGCGGTACCGTCAAGTGGTTCAACTCCGAGAAGGGCTTCGGCTTCATCGCCCCCGATGAGGGGGGTGCCGACGTCTTCGCGCATTACACGGCCATCGAGGCGTCCGGCTACCGGTCGCTGGAAGAGAACCAGCGCGTCGAGTTCGAGATCGCACAGGGGCCCAAGGGCCTGCAGGCGGAGAACATCCGTCCCCTCTGATCGTGCCGGCCGGGCCTAGCGCCCGGTCAGACGGTCGTAGTCGGCCAGCGCGATGGCGTCTTCGGCATGCCGGAGCGCGCGCCGGGCCGCATCGAGGGCCGCGACGGGGTCGTGCGCCGACCGTGCCGCGGCGAGTTCGTGCTGTGCCGCAGACAGTCGCACGCGCGCATCGGCGCCGGCGTGTGCCGTGGCGGTCTCGGCACGTCCGACGGCTGCCCGGGCCGCCGCCAGCGTTCCGGGCAGCGCGGTGCGCGCCCCGCGCAGGCGCTGCTGCGCCGTTCGTGCGTCGCCGAGCGCGAGGTCGAGC
>JAEYVZ010000050.1 GCA_023431405.1 Actinomycetes bacterium | reverse complement strand
CGCCCGCCTGGCCCGCCCCGACAAACCCGCCGCGGACCAGCCATTTTTCGTCTACCTGAACAATCACGACGATCAGGGTCCGATCGCCGTCGCTTCCCAGCTCCAGCACCGCCACTCCCCCGTACTGGTCGATCAGCGTGACGTCCGTCGGCGATGTCTCGCCGAGGCCGCTGGTGTGGGCAAGAGATCGGGACGGGTCTTCGACGATGTCGGAGTCGCACCCAGAGGATGCACATGCGGACAACCGGCTGAGAAGACCGGCGGCGACCGAACGGAGGTCCCCGTCATCCTCACTCTCGGGTGAACGCGACGGTGCCGGCGCCGGCACCGTCGTGGTCGGCGAAGGCCGGTCGGGATCGGGTTCAGCAGCAGACGGTGGCCCTGGGTCATCCATCGCCGAGTCGGCGGGTACCACCGACGTGCCGGTCTGCCGCGGGGCGTCGTCGACACCGGCGGTCGGCCACGCCAGACCCAGTGCAAGCACGGCGGCGCCCGCAGAGGAGGCGACGATCACACGTCGTCGTCGACGAGGGGGCGTCGAGTCGGTGCGCGAGGCCGAAGTGGTCGAAGAAGGAGGGCCGTCGGCGGCGGGCGCAGACCTCCTGCGCCGGGTCACGGAGACGCGGACCGACTCCAGCGTGCTCGTCACTCGATCGGCCCACGCAGCGTCGACGAACCGAAGGATGAAGTCGTGGATGGTCGCGGCGGACTCCGAGGGGTGGGGCTCGTCATCCGCCGTCGCGCGCGGTCGTGCCGCATCCGCTCGCAGCGAGGCAGACACCGATCGTGCTCTGATCGTGTTCTCCATCGGCGCCAGCGGCGCCGGTTCGGCTGCCGCGAAGAGAGCGGCCTCGAGCGCGGGAAGCTCCAGCCGGAGTCTTCGAGCATCTCGGAGCGCCGCAAGCGCGTGCTCTACGGCGCGCGACAGCGGTTGGGTGAGCTCTGAAGCCAGCTCCGCCAGGAGTGCGATCGCCTCCTCGCGCAGCGGGGCGCCGGAACCGGCCGCACCCACCGGGCGTCCGTCGGCCGTCACCCACCAGGTGCCGGTATCGATGCCCAGCGCATCCGCTTCGGCGACGCCCCGAAGAATGCTCACCGTGAGCGTCACCGCTTCTCCTGGCGAAAGCGCCCCTTGTCGGTCGAGGCTCGTCCTGAGCCGGTCAGGGCAGTACGGCACGATCACCCCCACCTCGCTGTCACCGGCTCCCGCATCGATCGGAGCCAGCAGGTGCCCCTCCGGATCTGCGCGCCACGCGGGATGCCCCTCCCACAGTGCGGCATCCGTCCACACTGTCGGCGGGGTTCCGGCGATGAGCAGCCCCGGCATCGGAGACTCCGGGGCTGACAGGCGTCGAAGCGGCACGGTGCGCGGGCTGTCGGACATCCGTCGAGTATGCGAGGCGGAGGCCCGCCCTCAGTGCCCCGTCTCCCGTGATGTGCAGAGGTCGGGGGTGCGTCGGGCTGTGAAGAAGAGGCCACCGCAAAGGTAGGCTGGTGTCTATGGCATCCCGCAGTTCCGCTCCCGAGAAGCGCCCCGGATTCTTCCGTCAGATCGGCTCGCTGATCACCTTCACGAAGGACGCCTACCCGTGGGCGCCGTGGGTGCTCATCGCCATCGTCGTCGTAGGAACTGGGCTGGGTGTGGTGGTCGGCTTCCTCATCCCGCCGGCGGCGATCTGGAGCATCATCCTGTGGGCGGTCACGGGTCTCCTGTTCGGCATCCTGGCCGCGATGATCACTCTCACGCGTGTTTCGACACGCGCCATGTACAAGAAGATCGATGGTGTTCCCGGTGCGGCCGGGCACGTGCTGTCGACGGCGCTCGGACGCAATTGGGTCGCCTCGGACATGCCGGTCGGCGTGAACCCCAAGACGCAGGATGCCGTCTACCGCGTCATCGGCCGAGGCGGCGTGGTCATCGTCGCAGAAGGTGCGCGCGGACGCCTCACCCGCCTCATCAACGACGAGCGAGTCAAGGTGCAGCGGGTCGCATCAGGGGTTCCCGTGCACGTGATCCATGTCGGCCACGATGAGGGCGACGTGCCGATCTCGAAGCTCGCGTCGACGATCAAAGCGTTCCCCAAGAAGATCAACCGCACGACGATGGCCGCTGTCGTCAAGCGCGTGGACTCCGTCTCGCAGTCGGTCACGTCGCTCCCGATCCCCAAGGGCATCGACCCCACCAAGGTGCGGGCGCCCCGACCCCGCTGAGCGGGGCGAAGCAGGAGCGGCGGATCAGGAGCGCAGGAGAACCGTTCCGGCCGCCTTGTCGTGGAGTCCTCGCTGATCGGCATCCCAGATGACCGCAGGGATGACGAGCACGAGCAGCAGCGTCCGTACGATGGGGCGCCACAGGCCCACCCAACCTCCCTGCACCAGTTGAAGGCGCATCCCCAGGAGTCGGTGCCCCGGGCTGCCGCCGAGCGTGGGCAGGAACAGCAGCTGAACGATCGCGAACACGGCGAGAGTCGCGAACGAGTCGTATGAGAAGAATGCGATCGAGACGACGACGGCGCAGGCCCAGTCGATCGCCAGGGCGGCGATGCGGCGACCGGGTCGTGCAATGCTGCCGGGGCCTTCAGCTGGCAGACCCAGACGCTCGCCGGGATAGGTGTTCTCGCTGACTTCGGTCACCCCTCCAGGGTAACCTCGGCCGCGTAACATGCCCGAAACACGGGAGATACTGCCGGGCAACCCGCTCTCTGTAGGTTCGTAACCAGCCTGACTCGGTCAGTCGCCTTCCTCACCCGATCTTGGAGACTCCATGTTCAAAGATTCATCCGAGGTGCTCAAGTACATCAAGGACGAGGACGTCAAGTTCCTCGACATCCGTTTCACGGACCTTCCGGGTGTGCAGCAGCACTTCAACATTCCTGCTTCGACCGTCGACGAGGACTTCTTCACGGTCGGCCAGCTCTTCGACGGCTCCTCGATCCGGGGTTTCGCGAACATCCACGAGTCGGACATGCAGCTGATCCCGGATGTCTCCACCGCGTATCTCGACCCCTTCCGCGAGGCGAAGACGCTGATCATGGTCTTCGACATCTACAACCCGCGCAACGGCGAGATCTACGCGAAGGACCCGCGCCAGGTCGCCAAGAAGGCCGAAAAGTACCTCGCCTCCACCGGCATCGCCGACACCGCGTTCTTCGCACCCGAGGCGGAGTTCTACATCTTCGACGATGTGCGCTACGACGTGAAGCAGAACTCGAGCTTCTACCACGTCGACTCCGAGGAGGGCGCGTGGAACACCGGTCGTGAGGAGGAGGGCGGGAACCTCGCCAACAAGACCCCGTACAAGGGCGGCTACTTCCCCGTCTCCCCCGTCGACAAGCAGGCTGACCTCCGCGACGACATCTCCCTGAAGCTGATCGAGGCGGGCCTCCACCTCGAGCGCGCCCACCACGAGGTCGGCACGGGCGGCCAGGCGGAGATCAACTACCGCTTCGACACGATGGTGCACGCGGCAGACGACATCCTGAAGTTCAAGTACATCGTGAAGAACACGGCGCTCGAATGGGGCAAGGTCGCGACCTTCATGCCCAAGCCCCTGTTCGGCGACAACGGCTCCGGCATGCACACGCACCAGTCGCTCTGGCTGAACGGTGAGCCGCTGTTCTACGACGAGAAGGGCTACGGAGGCCTCTCGGACATCGCCCGCTGGTACATCGGCGGTCTGCTCGCGCACGCCCCGGCCGTGCTCGCGTTCACCAACCCCACGCTCAACAGCTACCACCGTCTGGTGAAGGGCTACGAGGCTCCCGTGAACCTGGTCTACTCGGCCGGCAACCGCTCGGCAGCGATCCGCATCCCGATCACGGGGTCCAACCCCAAGGCCAAGCGCATCGAGTTCCGCGCGCCGGACGCCTCGGGCAACCCGTACCTCGCGTTCGCCGCACAGATGATGGCGGGTCTCGACGGCATCAAGAACCGCATCGAGCCGCACGAGCCCGTCGACAAGGACCTCTACGAGCTTCCGCCCGAGGAGGCCAAGAACATCCCGCAGGTGCCGAACTCGCTGCTCGACTCGCTGGAGGCGCTGCGCGCCGACCACGAGTTCCTGCTTGCGGGAGGCGTGTTCACCCCGGAGCTGATCGAGACCTGGATCGAATACAAGATCGAGAACGAGATCAAGCCCCTGGCCGCGCGTCCGCACCCGTTCGAGTACGAGCTGTACTTCGGCGTCTGAGGACCTGCGCAGCCGAGAGCCCCTCGCTTCCTTCGGGAGGTGAGGGGCTCTCGCTGTATTCGGACGACTACGTGACCTCGCCCTCGGCCGCATCGACGACCGGGGCGTCGGGGGCGTCTTTGGCCGGACCGACACCGACGGGGATCTCCGCCTCGGGGTGGTTCAGGTCGAACGCGGGACGCTCGGAGCGGATGCGCGGGATCGACGTGAAGTTGTGGCGCGGCGGCGGGCAGCTGGTCGCCCACTCGAGCGACGCTCCGTAGCCCCACGGGTCGTTCACCGTCACCTTCGGTGCTTTGCGTGCGGTGATCCAGACATTGAGCAGGAAGGGGATCATGGACGCCCCGAGGAGCATGGCGCCGACGGTGGAGATCTGATTGCCCCACGTGAATCCGTCTTCGCTCGCGTAGTCGGCGTACCGTCGCGGCATGCCGTCGACGCCGAGCCAGTGCTGGACGAGGAAGGTCATGTGGAATCCGATGAACAGCAGCCAGAAGTGCACGTACCCGAGACGCTCGTTGAGCATGCGCCCCGTCCACTTCGGCCACCAGAAG
>JAEYVZ010000049.1 GCA_023431405.1 Actinomycetes bacterium | reverse complement strand
CTTCTGGTGGCCGAAGTGGACGGGGCGCATGCTCAACGAGCGTCTCGGGTACGTGCACTTCTGGCTGCTGTTCATCGGATTCCACATGACCTTCCTCGTCCAGCACTGGCTCGGCGTCGACGGCATGGTGCGTCGCTATGCGGACTACTCGGCTGCCGATGACTGGACGTTCGGCAACCAGATCTCCACCGTGGGCGCGATGATCCTCGGCGCCTCGATGATCCCGTTCTTCCTGAACGTGTGGCTGACGGCCCGCAAGGCGCCGAAGGTGACGGTGAACGACCCGTGGGGCTACGGAGCGTCGCTCGAGTGGGCGACCAGCTGCCCGCCGCCGCGCCACAATTTCACGTCGATCCCGCGTATCCGCTCCGAGCGTCCCGCGTTCGATTTGAACCACCCGGAGGCCGGCATCCCGGTCGGCGTCGGTCCTGCCAAGGACGCCCCTGACGCGCCGGTCGTCGACATCGCTGAGGGAGAGGTCAAGTAAGTGAAGACCAACGTCAACCTCTGGTGGATCCTCACCGTCTTCTTCCTGATCGTGACGGGGGTGTACACCGGCTGGAACATCATCGAGCACTCCCACCTCCCCTGGTACAACGCGATCGAGTGGGTGGGCACGATCGCCCTCCTGTTCACCACCTTCATGGGTGCGATGATCGGCTTCTACGTGAGCCGTGTGCACCGCGCGCAGGGCGGCGAGCTGCCGGAAGACACGCTGACGGCCGACATCGATGACGGCGACCCCGAGCTCGGGGAGTTCAGCCCGTGGTCGTGGTGGCCGCTGGTGCTCGCCTTCTCTGCGGCGCTGGCCATGATCGGTCTCGCGGTCGGAACGTGGCTCATGCCCGTGGGCCTGGGTGTGTTCGTGGTCGCCATCGTCGGCTGGGTGTACGAGTATTACCGCGGATACTTCGCGCACTGAGTCGCCGAGTCTTCGGCTTCGCGCCGGCGTCGTTTCCGACGTCGGCGCGTTCCGTGACGACAACCAGGATGCCGCTTTCGCCGCCTCGTGGGGCGCTGCGGTGGCAGATGGTGTAGGCGGCGGGCCCGCCGGCGACTTGGCCTCCTCTGCGCTCCTCCACCGCCTCGTGGCGGGGGGATCCAGCATGGCGGATGCGGAGGCGTTCGTCAGCCGTCTCCGCGGCGCCAACTGGGACCTCGGAGCACACGTACGTCGGGACCCCGCCCTGGCAGGGATGGCCACGACCTTCACCGGTCTCTGGCTCGACCGCCGGGGCGGTCTGCTGCTCGCCCACACCGGCGACTCCCGTGCCTACCTGCTCCGCGACGGTCACCTCATCCGCCAGACGCGTGACGACTCGTACGTTCAGAATCTGGTCGATTTGGGCATCGTGCGCGAGGAGGATGCGATGCAGCATCCTCGCCGCAACATCATCACGGCGTCTCTGCGTGGTGAAGAAGAGGACATGATCCGTGTCGCCACGCGGATTCCCGTGCTGGGAGACCGCTGGCTGCTGTGCAGCGACGGTGTCAGCGACTACCTTCCCGACGACGTCATCGCCCAACAGCTCATCGCCGGTGCCGAGCGGCACGGTGAAGAGGTCGCTGCCGAGCTCGTGGCGCTTGCCCTCGATGCGGGTTCCCGCGACAACATCACCGCTGTGGTCTGCGACGTCGTGGACGGCGTTCCCGGCTACGAGGAGCCCTGGTGGGCCGGCGCGGCAGCTGATCGATTCGCGGAGGATTTCGCTGCCCTCACCGGCTGACACCACCGGGCGGTGGGCCTTCAGGGTCGAACGTACATGACCAGCGGATCGAACGTGCGGGGGAGTGGGCCGTCGACGTTCTCTGCGGGGTAGCCTTCCCGCACCCAGTACTCGTAGCCGCCGATCATCTCTCTGACGTCGTAGCCGAGCCTGGCGAACTCCACGGCGCCTTTCGCTCCGGCGTTGCAGCCAGGGCTCCAGCAGTAGACCACGACGCGGGTGCCGCGGGGGATCTCGTCGTACGCCCGTTCGCCGATGGTGCGGTACGGCATGTGCCGGGCGCCTGCGATGTGGCCCTGGCGCCACGCGTCGTCGCTGCGGACATCGACGACGATGATGTCCTCGCCGGCCTTGAGAGCCGCGTAGGTGTCGGAAGCGTCCGTCTCGTGTGTCAGCTTGCGCTGGTAGTAGGCGAGGGTCTCATCGTTCATGCTTTCACGCTACGACGACGCGAAAGCGGCGAGGGTGACCGTGACGGTCACGCCTCGCCGCTTTCCTGCCGGATGCGCGCGAGCGCTCAGCCGGTTACTTCTTCGTGTCGCCTTCGTCGTCGGGCACGATGATGTTCGAGGGGCGGTTCGCCGTCTCGGTGTTGTGCCCGTCGTCGATCGGGTGCAGGGGAGCGTCGGGAACTCCCGCGCGCTCGTGGGCACCCTGCAGCTCGGCGGCCTCTTCTTCAGCGATGTGATCCAGCGTGTGGTGCTGGTGGGCACGGGCCTCGTCGAGTTCCGTCTGCGTGACCGGGATGAGGCGGTCTTCGAAGAACCAGCGCGACAGGGAGGCGCGAAGGTTCTGGTGCCACGGGATTCGACCCTTGTCGTTGGGGCGCACCACGAGAGGAGCGTTCGTCTCGAAGTCGACCAGCTTGATGAGTTCATACTCGTCCACCGGCTGGTGGACCTCGATGTACTCGCCACCGGGGAGCCGGACGATTCGACCCGACTCGTAACCGTGCAGCGCGATCTCGCGATCCTTCTTCTGCAGCGCCAGGGCGATGCGCTTGGCGATGAAGTAGCCCAGGATCGGACCGATGATGAGCAGCGCCTGCAGTGCGTGAATCACGCCTTCCATCGTGAGATGGAAGTGGGTTGCGATGATGTCCGACGACGCTGCGGCCCAGAGGACGGCGTAGAACGTGACACCGGCCACACCGATGGCGGTGCGGGTGGGCGCGTGACGCGGGCGCTGGGCGATGTGGTGCTCGCGCTTGTCGCCCGTGATCCACGCCTCGATGAAGGGGTAGATCGCGACGAGCACGATGAACAGGCCGAGCACGGCAAGCGGGATGAGGATGTTGAACGACCAGGTGCGGTCGAACAGCACGAACTCGAGGTGCGGAGGGACAAGACGCAGAGCGCCGTCCGCGAATCCGATGTACCAGTCGGGCTGGGTTCCCGCGGAGACCGGTGACGGGTCGTAGGGCCCGTAGTTCCAGATGGGGTTGATCGTGAACAGCGAAGCGATGAGCACGATCACACCGAAGGTGATGAAGAAGAACCCACCCATCTTCGACATGTAGACCGGCATCATCGGGTAGCCGACGACGTTGCTGTTCGTGCGGCCGGGGCCGGCGAACTGCGTGTGCTTGTTGACGATCATCAGCATGAGGTGCACGGCCAGCAGTGCGACGAGGATCGCCGGCAGCAGGAGGATGTGCAGCGTGTAGAGGCGTCCGACGATGTCGGTGCCCGGGAACTCACCGCCGAAGAGGAGGAACGAGGTCCAGGTGCCGATGAGCGGGATGCCCTTGATCATGCCGTCGATGATGCGGAGGCCGTTGCCCGAGAGCAGGTCGTCGGGGAGCGAGTACCCGGTGAAGCCCTCACCCATGGCGAGGATGAACAGGACGAATCCGATGACCCAGTTGAGCTCACGCGGCTTGCGGAAGGCGCCCGTGAAGAACACGCGCAGCATGTGGACGCCGATGCCGGCGACGAAAACGAGCGCTGCCCAGTGGTGGATCTGCCGGACGAGGAGACCGCCGCGAAGGTCGAACGAGATCTTCAGGGTGGAGTCCAGTGCAGCGGACATCTCCACGCCCACGAGCGGAAGGTAGGCGCCCTCGTAGTGCGTCTCGACCATGGATGCCTGGAAGAAGAACGTCAGGAAGGTCCCCGACAGCAGCACGACGACGAAGCTCCACAGGGCGATCTCGCCGAGCATGAACGACCAGTGATCGGGGAAGATCTTGCGTCCGAGCTCCTTCACGAAGCCCGAGATGCTGGTGCGCTCGTCGATGTAGTTCGCCGCGCCCGCGACGAATCGTCCGCCGAGAGGCTTCTCGGTCTGCGTCTTGTCAGTGCCTGTCTCGGTGACAGTCGCGGTGCTCAATGGCGCTCCCAGAAGCTCGGGCCGACAGGTTCGTTGAAGTCATCCTGCGCGATGAGGTAGCCCTCGTCGTCGACGGTGATCGGCAGCTGCGGCAGGGGCCGGGCGGCCGGTCCGAAGATGACGGCCGCGGAACGCGACACGTCGAACTGCGACTGGTGGCAGGGGCACAGGAGGTGGTGGGTCTGCTGCTCGTACAGAGCCACGGGGCAGCCGACGTGGGTGCAGACCTTCGAGTAGGCGACGATCCCGTCGTACGCCCAGTCGAGGTTGTTGTACTCGGCGGGAAGCTGCTCGGGGAGCAGACGCATGAGCAGCACGATCGCCTTGGCCTTCTCCTCGAGGTATCCCTCGTGGTGGCTGAGCTTCGCGAGCGGCTCGGGGATGACATGAACGGCGGAGCCGAGCGTGAGGTCGGCCGCGCGGATCGGCTCGCCGCTCGGGTCGTGCGCCAGGCGCATGCCCTTCTTCCACATGGTGTGGCTCATCAGCGCCACCGGGTCACCCGCGATGGGGTTCTCCTCGGTGTTGAAGGGCGCGAGGCCGCGGAAGAGCACGATGCCGGGTGCCACCGAGGCGACGAGGGCTGCGATGAGGGAGTTGCGGATCACCGCGCGGCGACCGAAGCCCGACTCCTCGTTGGCGTCGCGGAAGGCCTGGACCGCCGCTTCCCGCGTGGCGTCACGGCCGCGCGTGGCGTGACGGGGCTCGATGTACTCCTTGTCCGACATGATCGCCTTGGACCAGTGGATGGCACCCACACCGATCGCCAGCAGCGCGAGGGCGATGCCGAGGCCGATGAAGAGGTTGTTGTGCCGGATGTCGATGAGCCGGCCGCTCTCGATGGGGAAGAGCATGTATGCCGCGATCGCCCAGATGCTGCCGGCGAGCGACAGGTAGAAGAGCGTGTACACCGTGCGTACCGCGCGCTTCATCGCAGCCGGGTCTTTGTCGGTCATGCGCGCCCGGTGCGGCGGCAGTCCCGGGTTCTGCACGGGGTCGGGAACCGCGACAGCGAGCCCGGGAGAAGGCTTCCATGAAGCCCTCTCGTGCTCGAGCGCGTCTTCCTCGTGTGCCATGGTGCTCCTCAAACGTTCCGTCAGTCTTGGGTCAGATCAGTTCGACTTCGCCGTGATCCACACGGTGAGCGCGATGAGCGCTCCGATGCCGAAGATCCAGATGAACAGGCCCTCGGACACAGGTCCGAGCGAGCCGAGCGTGAACCCGCCCGGGGACTCGTTCTGCTGCATCCACATGAGAGCGGAGATGATGTCGCGCTTCTCGTCCACGGTGAGCGTCATGTCGTTGAAGACCGGCATGTTCTGCGGGCCGGTGACCATGGCGGCGTACATGTGGAGAGGGCTGGTGTTCGTCAGCGCGGGGGCGTACTTGCCCTCCGTGAGGGCACCACCGGCGGCGGCCACGTTGTGGCACATCGCGCAGTTGATGCGGAACAGTTCCGCACCGGCGGCGAGATCGCCTTCGCCGTCGAGGACACGGTCGGCGGGGTAGCTCGGGCCGGGAGAGGTCGACTGGACCCAGGCGGCGATGGCGAGGATCTGCTCCTCGGTGAACTGCACGGGCTTCTGCGGCGCCTGCGGCCCCTGCATCTGCAGCGGCATGCGGCCGGTCGACATCTGGAACTCGACGGCCAGTTCGCCGACACCGTAGAGCGAGGGGCCGTCGGGCGTCCCCTCCATGTTCAGGCCGTGGCAGGTGGCGCAGTTGGCCTGGAACAGCTTCTTGCCGTCTTCGACCGTCAGAGTCGTCGATGCGGAGGTGGGCTCGGTGGCGGCCATCGCGGCCGACGCGCCGGCATAGATTCCGCCGCTGACGAGCAGTCCGACGCCGATGAGGGCGGCTGCTGCCCACTTGCTGCGGCGGCCGGTGTGACGGCGCGGGGTCTTGGATGCCATGGAGGTACTCAGCTCCGCTCTCTTACTTGACGAAGTAGATGACGACGAACAGGACGATCCACACCACGTCGACGAAGTGCCAGTAGTACGACACGACGATGGAGGTGGTCATCTCCTTGCGTCCGAAGTTCTTGACGGCGAACGCGCGTCCGATGACGAGCAGGAACGCGATGAGGCCGCCGGTGACGTGGAGGGCGTGGAAGCCGGTCGTGATGTAGAAGGCCGACGCGTAGGCGTCAGCGCTGATCGGCATGCCCTCGGCGACCAGCGTGGCGTATTCCCAGACCTGCCCGGACACGAACACGGCGCCCATGATGAAGGTGAGGAAGAACCACTCGACCATTCCCCACTGGCGGAACTGCCAGATCGAGCCCTTGCGGTACGGCTGGAAGCGCTCTGCCGCGAAGACACCGGCCTGCGCCGTGAACGACGACAGCACCAGGATGAGGGTGTTGACGGCGGCGAAGGGGATGTTCAGCAGCTCGGTGCGGTCGGCCCACAGCTCCGGCGAGGTGTTCCGGAGGGTGAAGTAGATCGCGAAGAGGCCTGCGAAGAACATGACCTCGCTGCCGAGCCACACGATGGTGCCGACAGCCACCGGATCCGGCCGCTTGACGGATCGCAAGGCTTGGGAATAGGTCGCAGGAGTGGTCGTCACGTTCTCATTATGGCTGATTCGGCGAGTGGTTTCCGCATCACTGAAGGTCCGACCGACTTTCACCCAGGTGGGAGGGGCATCCATGCGTGCCGGGAAGCTGCCGTGAGAACGCCGATAGGATCGGTGAACATGGCGGAGTTGACCTCGTGGCCCGAGATTCTCACGAATGTGCTCGCAGGGCGTGACCTCAGCGTGTCGGAATCGACCTGGGCGATGCGACAGGTGATGCAGGGGAGGGCGACCCCCTCGCAGCTGGCGGGCTTCCTCATCGGTCTGCGGGCCAAGGGGGAGACGGTCGACGAGGTCGTGGGGTTCCGCGACGCGATCCTCGAGGCCGCGCTGCCGCTGCCGGTCCCGTCCGAGGTGCTCGACATCGTCGGCACGGGCGGCGACCGTTTCGGCACCGTCAACGTGTCGACCATGTCGGCGATCGTGGCCGCCGCCAGCGGCGTCCCCGTCGTCAAGCACGGCAACAAGGCGGCCAGCTCCTCGTCCGGCTCGTCGGACGTCCTCGGGGCCCTCGGCATCGATCTCTCGCTGACCCCGGAGCGTGTCGCGGAGGTGCTCGACGAGGTGGGCATCACCTTCGCCTTCGCATCCGCCTTCCACCCGGGCTTCCGTCACGCGGGCGCCACCCGGGCGGAACTCGGCGTGCCGACGGTCTTCAACTTCCTCGGACCGCTCTGCAATCCGGCACGTGCGGAGGCGAACGCCGTCGGCGTGGCCCAGCTCGATCGGGTGCCGCTGATCACCGGCGTCTTCCGGACCCGGGGTGCGACGGCGCTCGTCTTCCGCGGCGACGACGGACTGGACGAGCTCACCACGACCGGACACAGCCGCGTCTGGGAGATCACCCGTGGTGACGTGCACGAGCACGACCTCGATCCGCGCGACATCGGCATCCCGCTCGCGGACATCGACGATCTCCTCGGCGGTGACGCCGCACACAATGCGACCGTGGTGCGCCGCGTCGTCGCGGGGGACAGCGGCCCGGTGCGCGACATCGTCCTGCTCAACGCGGCGGCCGGCATCGTCGCATACGACCTGTACCGAGATGCGTCCCAGGTGCAGGTGCCGATCATCGAGCGCCTGTCGGCGGCGAAGGACCGCGCCGCCGACGCGATCGACTCCGGCGCGGCTTCCGCGAAGCTCGATCAGTGGGTGGCGGCGACCACGGCGTGAGGCGCGGGCCGTCCTGCGTCGTCGGCGGGCGAGCGCACTCCCTTATCTCCGGCCCGGCGCCTGGTGGCGCGGGAGCGCCGACGCTACCGTGAGGGGCACCAACGGCATCCGAGAGAGGAACGAGCCATGTCCGAGGAAACCGTCGTCACCGCCGACACCGTCGAACCGCCCGTCAAGAAGGTGGGTCTGGTCCGAGCGATCGGCGTGCTGGGGATCATCGGGGGCATCGTCCTCATCGTCGTAGGCGTGGTGGTGTGGGTCATGGTGTCCAGCCAGCTGAGGGCGGAGAACATCACCATTCCGGACGACGCGATGGCCTTCCAGGGGCAGACGGTCGCCGGCCCCCTCACGGCCTTCGTGCAGGCGGACATCATCCAGCATCATGCTCTGGCGGCATCCGGCGGGAAGACGTACGCGGAACTCGACCAGGACGACCCGGTGCGCGCGACGATGATGAACGCGTCGTTCCTGCGGGCATCGCTGTTCACCTCCGTCGTCTCCTTCGGCGTCGCGGCCTTCGCGATCGGCATCGGGGTGCTGTCCGCCCTGTTCGGATGGGCCCTGCACCGGCTCGCCGTCACTCCGGTCGTCGTCCGGCGGTCTGCCGTCACCGGCTGAACGGGCGGCCCCGTTCGCAGGACGTCTCCGAAGGGGGTGGGGCGTGGACCCCGTCGCGGCTCTCAATGAGATCGCGACGCTGCTCGAACGGGAGCGGGCGTCGCGCTATCGGTCGCGCGCGTTCCGCACCGCCGCCGAGTCGATCGCGGGACTCACACCCGAACAGCTCGCGGACGCGGCGGCGCTGCGACGGCGGAAAGGGATCGGCGATTCCTCGTTCGCGGTGATTCAGGAGGCGCTGGCCGGGAGAGTGCCCGCCTATCTCGCCGAGCTGCGCGGTGGCGACCCGCCTGCGCGATCGGAGCTGCGGGCTCTCCTGCGTGGTGATCTGCACAGTCACTCCGAATGGTCGGACGGTCTGACGTCCATCGACCTGATGGTGGATGCCGCGCGCGCGATCGGTCACGAGTACCTCGCGCTCACCGACCATTCCCCAAGGCTCCGGGTCGCTCGGGGGCTGTCGGCCGAGCGACTGCGAGAACAGCTCGAACGGGTGCCGGATTTCTCCGGGGACGGGTTCACGCTTCTGAGCGGCATCGAAGTCGACATCCTCGAAGACGGCGCCCTCGACCAGGATGACGCGCTTCTGGACCGGCTCGACGTCGTCGTCGCCTCGGCGCACTCGTTGCTGCGAATGGAGCGCGGGCCGATGACGAAGCGGCTGGTCACGGCGGTGTCCAACCCCCGCGTCGACGTGCTCGGCCATGTCACCGGGCGGCTCGTCCGCGGCTCCCGGGGTACGCGCCCGCCGTCGGACTTCGATCCGCACGCGGTGTTCGCGGCCTGCGCCCGGCACGGGGTGGCCGTCGAGATCAATTCGCGGCCCGAGCGGGAGGATCCGCCCGATGAGCTGATGGCGGTCGCGCTCGACGAAGGCTGCCTCTTCTCGATCGACTCGGATGCGCACGCTCCGGGTCAGCTCTCGCTGCTCGATGAGGGAGCCGCGCGCGCGGAGCGCGCGGGTGTGCCGCCCGAGCGGATCGTCACGACGTGGGGACTCGACCGGCTGCGTGCCTGGACTGGGCGGGCGGGATGACGGCGCCCGACGCTCAGGCCCGGGAGGTCAGTGCCTCGACCGCGCGCGCCATCGACGTGCTGATGCCCCAGCGGGCGGCGACGGCATCGGTCGCGAGAGGGTCTGGTGCGGTGATGCGGCCGGGATCGCCGGCGAGGCCGAGATCGAGGTCGCGCACGACCTCCACCACGGTGGGGGCGACGGCCAGGTAGTCGGCGGCCCCCAGGATCTTCGCGCGGATCCCGGCACTCATCCCTTCGCCGCGTTCGGCTGCGGCGATGATCCCGGCGAGATCGCCGTGCGCGGCGAGAAGGCTCGCAGCCGTCTTCTCGCCGATGCCCGCGACGCCGGGGAGGCCGTCCGAGGGGTCTCCGCGCAACACGGCGAAATCGGCGTACTGGGCGGGGAGGATCGCGTACTTGGCGACCACCGCCGGTTCGGTGAGGACGTCGAGGTTGCTCATCCCTCGGCCGGTGTAGATGACGCGCACGCCGCGGGCGTCATCGACGAGCTGGAAGAGATCGCGGTCGCCGGTGACCACGTCCACCGGGATCGAGGAACGTGACGCGAGGGTGCCGATGACGTCGTCGGCCTCGTGCTCGGGCGCGCCGATGACCGGCACGGCGAGCGCGGCCAGCGTCTCGCGGATGATGGGGATCTGCGCCTCGAGCGGGTCGGGGACGATCTCGACGTCGGGC
This sequence comes from Actinomycetes bacterium, assembly GCA_023431405.1. Classification (GTDB taxonomy): domain Bacteria; phylum Actinomycetota; class Actinomycetes; order Actinomycetales; family Microbacteriaceae; genus Microbacterium. The sequence continues at coordinate 178,369 of JAEYVZ010000049.1, read as the reverse complement.
GCGGCTTCCACGACCTGTGCGACTCGATGCGTCTTGTAGCTCGGGATCAGATCGACGCGCCACTGAGGACGCCAGTCGTCGTCCCAGCAGGCGACCAGGTGAGTCGGCTCGTAGGTCGTGACCAGCTTCGCGATCATGTCGAGAAGGCCCCGCGCGGCGTTGACGGGGCGGCCATCGGGTGCGGTGACGGTATCGGGCACCCCGTAGAACGCTCGGAAGTAGAGCGACGCGGTGTCGAGGAGCATGAGGCGGTCGGTCACGCAGTCATCCTGGCACGGGCCGCACGTCCTGGCACGGGTGCGTCGGGCAGGAGGTGCGTCGTGAGCCTCCACCGACGTCGTGACGCCGCGTAGGCTCGCGGGGTGACCGCCTCCTTCTCCGCCTTCGGCGCGCGCCGTCGTCCGGCCGCCGATGCACCCTGCCCGTGCGGCGGTGGAGTCTACGGGCGGTGCTGCGGGCCGGTTCTGGCGGGTGCCGCAGCGCAGACGGCCGAGCAGCTGATGCGCTCCCGGTACACGGCCTTCGCGGTGGGGGATGCCGCGCACCTCCGGGAGACATGGCATCCGTCGACCCGGCCGGAGCGCATCGGCATCGACCCCGACCTCCGGTGGCTCGGGCTTCGTGTCGACGAGGTCGCCGGTGGGACGGCGGGCGATCGCCGCGGGACTGTGGCCTTCCGTGCCCGGTGGCGCAGCGAGGCCTCCGGGCAGCGAGGTGAGCTGTCGGAGCGGAGCTCCTTCGTCTTCCAGCGGGGGCGCTGGTGGTACGTCGCGGGCGATACCGCGCAGAGCTCGATCTGACGCGGCGTCGGAGAGGCGCCCGACGGATGCGGGAACACTGTCGGCGCGGGACGCGTTCTGTTACTCTGGAGTGTCACTCATGTGGCGATTTCGCCATGCAGTCGTGACACCGCAATCCATCCACACCGCTTCGGTCCCTTCATCCGCTCGCCCCCGTGACGAGGACGTGCAGGATCTCCGGAGCCCGACATCCAACCCAACAAGGACAACCCACTACATGACTACCGCAACGACCGCCCCGGCCACCAAGCAGGTCGCCATCAACGACATCGGATCTGCTGAGGACTTCCTGGCCGCGGTCGAGAAGACCCTGAAGTTCTTCAACGACGGAGACCTCATCGAAGGCACCGTCGTGAAGATCGACCGCGACGAGGTGCTCCTCGACGTCGGGTACAAGACCGAGGGTGTCATCCCCTCGCGCGAGCTTTCCATCAAGCACGACGTCGACCCGAACGAGGTCGTCAAGGTCGGCGACGAGGTCGAAGCCCTCGTTCTCCAGAAGGAGGACAAGGAAGGCCGCCTCATCCTCTCCAAGAAGCGCGCGCAGTACGAGCGCGCCTGGGGCGACGTCGAGAAGATCAAGGAGAACGACGGTGTCGTCACCGGCTCCGTGATCGAGGTCGTCAAGGGTGGCCTCATCGTCGACATCGGCCTTCGCGGCTTCCTGCCGGCGTCGCTCATCGAGCTGCGTCGCGTTCGCGACCTGACGCCGTACCTCGGTCAGGAGATCGAGGCCAAGATCCTCGAGCTCGACAAGAACCGCAACAACGTCGTGCTCTCGCGCCGCGCCCTGCTCGAGCAGACGCAGTCCGAGTCGCGCACCACGTTCCTCAACAACCTGCACAAGGGTCAGGTCCGCAAGGGCGTCGTCTCGTCGATCGTCAACTTCGGTGCGTTCGTCGACCTCGGCGGCGTGGACGGCCTCGTGCACGTCTCCGAGCTGTCGTGGAAGCACATCGAGCACGCGTCCGAGGTCGTCGAGGTGGGCCAGGAGGTCACCGTCGAGATCCTCGAGGTCGACCTCGACCGCGAGCGCGTCTCCCTGTCGCTCAAGGCGACGCAGGAGGACCCGTGGCAGGTCTTCGCCCGCACCCACGCCATCGGCCAGGTCGCACCGGGCAAGGTCACCAAGCTCGTTCCGTTCGGTGCGTTCGTGCGTGTCGCCGACGGCATCGAGGGCCTCGTTCACATCTCGGAGCTCTCCGGCAAGCACGTCGAGCTCGCGGAGCAGGTCGTCTCGGTCGGCGAAGAGGTGTTCGTCAAGATCATCGACATCGACCTCGAGCGTCGCCGCATCTCGCTGTCGCTCAAGCAGGCCAACGAGTCGGTCGACCCGAACGGCACCGAGTTCGACCCGGCGCTGTACGGCATGGTCACCGAGTACGACGAGAACGGCGAGTACAAGTACCCCGAGGGCTTCGACCCCGAGACCAACGCCTGGCTCGAGGGCTTCGACGCTCAGCGCGAGAAGTGGGAGCAGGAGTACGCTGCAGCCCAGGCTCGCTGGGAGGCGCACAAGGCCGCCGTCGCCAAGGCCCTCGAGGCCGAGGCTGCCGCTCCGGCCGAGGTCGGCGGATCGTCCTTCTCGTCCGACTCGTCGAGCATCGGCGGCACGCTGGCCGACGACGAGGCGCTGGCGGCTCTCCGCGAGAAGCTGTCCGGCCGCTGAGCCGAATCGCATCGAAGGGGTCGCGGCCGATTGGTCGCGGCCCCTTCCGCGTGTCCGGGATGTCGAGAAGGTAACGTCGAAGAGTGGCGACGAGTGGGTGGACGAACGTCCGGATGAGAACTCTCGGACTCGACGGCGACCGGTCGATCGTCCTCAATCAGGTGCTGCTGGCAGCGGTGGTGCTGCTGGCGGCGATCCTCGCGGTGCTCTTCGACACCGTGGCCGATTCGACGCTACTGATCATCGGGGTGACCCTCTCGTTCGTCGGCACGGGACTCTCGATCGCCCTGCCGTGGACGCGCTTTCCTCCCGTGATGATGCTGATTCTTCCGGTGATGGACATCATCGCGATCGCGATCATGCGGGCGGCTGCCCCGACGGCATCCCTGGGACTCCTGTGGACGTTCCCGGTGATGTGGATCGCCTCTGCGTTCGCCGGCGCCGGCGCGGTGTTCGGCGTCGTGCTCGTGTCGGTCATCTACTGGTCGCTGATCGGCTTCGACGAGGCGCTCTTGATGGCGCCGTCCACCGTGCTCCTCCCGGTGATCATCGCGGGGCTGGCGACGATCGCCGCCTACGGCTCGCGGCGCGCGGCGGCCCAGCGTGTGCTGCTCGACAAGCAGTCCGCGCTCCTGCAGCGCTCGGTCGAGCGCGCGCGTCGCCAGGAGGACCTCGTGACAGAGGTGCTGCAGGCCGTCGATTTCGGCGTCATCCGTCTCACCCCTGAGGGGGAGCTCGTCATGACCAACGAGGCCCACGGCCGCTTGCAGCGTGCCAGCGCCGGCGCCTCGCGTGCGTACGCGGCCGACGGCATCACGCGCCTCGACGACGATGACCTTCCGCTTGCGCGGGCGCGGCGGGGTGAGGAGTTCGAGAACGCCCTGGTCTGGTACGGAGGGCCGGGAGACGAGCGTCGCCGTGCGCTGCGCTCCACCGCCCGGCGCCTGCACGACAAGGATCTCTCGGATGCCGGCATGCTGCTGGTCACCCTCGATGTGACCTCGGAGGAGCTCGCACTGCGCTCGCGTGAAGACCTCATCGCCTCGGTGTCGCACGAGCTGCGGACGCCGCTCACCTCCATCACCGGGTACGTCGAGCTGGCGCTCGATGACCCGGGGCTGTCGCCGGTGACGCGCCGGAGCCTGGAGGTCGTCGAGCGCAACGCGGGACGTCTGCTCGATCTGGTGGCCGACCTGCTCGCCGCTTCGGCCGCGTCGCACATGGGCGTCGCGCTGTCGGTGCGGCCGGAGCGCACCGACCTGTCGGCTGTCGTGGCGTCGGCCGTCGAAGCAGCGGAGCCGCGGGCGCACGAGCGGGGGATCACGATCGACACGACGTCGGTGGCGCAGGTGCGGACCCGTGCCGACCCTCACCGCATCCGTCAGGTGGTCGACAACCTTCTGTCCAACGCCATCAAGTACAACGACGTCGGCGGCAGGGTCGACGTGTCGCTCGCAGACGACGGCACGCACGTGTGGCTTCACGTGCGCGACACGGGGCCCGGCATCCCGCAGAGCGAGCTCCCGCGCCTGTTCGAGCGCTTCTTCCGTTCGGATCGGGTCCGCAATTCCACGACGCACGGCAGCGGGCTGGGCCTTGCGATCAGTCGCGAGATCGTTCGCGCGCACGCCGGCGAGATCACGGTGCGCACGGCGCCCGGCGAGGGCTCCACGTTCGTCGTGCGGCTTCCGGCGTTGGCCGGAGAAGAGGAGAACCGGGCATGATCGATGTCTTCACGATCAACCTCGTCGTTGCCGTCGTGACGATCACGGCGGCGGTGCTGTACCTGCTGGAGTCGATCCTGCGCCGGGAGATCGGCCCCGGACGCATGTGGGCGCTGGGTTTTCTCAGCGGTGTGCTGACCGTCGTCTCGTATCTCGTGTGGCGCGGCTCGTCCGACCCCTGGATCGCGATCGCGATAGGCAATGCGGCGCTCGTCGGGGTGGTGGGCTTCTTCTGGCTCGGATGCCGCAGCTTCAACGAGCGGCCGTTGCGGGTGGCGGCGGTCGTCATGGGTGCACTGGTGCTGGTCGTGCTGGTCGTCACCCTCTCGGGAGGGCCGGACGCGGGTGACTGGGCAGGATCCGAAGTGATGTTCGGGTCGATCGGGGTGCTGGCGATGGCCGGTGCGGTGGAGTCGCGTCGCGGCGCGATGGGCGCGATGTGGAGCTCCCTGGGGTTGACCGTGGTGCTGGTGCTGGTGTCGCTTTACTACTTTGCTCGCACGGTCGTGCTCCTCGTCGACGGTGCGGGCGGGCTCTTCTTCCAGACGTGGTTCGGGTCGGGGGTGACGGGCATCGTGTCGATCGTGCTCACGATCGTCGCGTTGACGACCGCGACCATGCTGCGAAGCGGACGGGTCACGATGCGGCGCGAGGCCTTCCCCGCGACGCTGGAGGTGGACTCCGACGGACTGTTGAGCGCGCGTTCCCTGCGCACGGCGCTGTCGGGCGTCGTCGGTCGCGCCGAGCGGGGGCTGGAGCCGCTCGCGGTGGTGTCGTTGCGCATCGAGGATCTTTCGCAGATCGCGATCGCGTTCGGGGCAGACGAGCAGGCGTCGATCTCGGCGCACCATCGCGAAGGCGTCCGGAGATACGCGCCGACGATCTCCTTGGTCGGGGAGGGCTGCGAGGGGGGAGTCGTGGTGGCGTTCGCACCGCCCAGCGAAGCCGAGGCGCGCCGCGTGGCCAGTCGCGTGCAGCGACGCCTGCTCGACGATTTCGCCGCACGCGGGAGCGCGGTGATCCCCGTCGTCGGCGTCGGAGTCGCGACCGCACAGCAGGTCGGTTACGACGCCGATTCGTTGATCGACGCCGCCGAGGATGCCGCGCGCCGCTCGGCGACGAGCGCGGAGGCGTCGGTGGTCGTTGCGGAGGGCGGGCCGGCGTTCAGAGCGTGAGGCGGTAGCCGACGCCGCGGATCGTCTCGATCCAGCGCGGCTGGGAGGCGGATTCGCCGAGCTTCCGACGAAGGTTCGCGACGTGCACCTCGATGGCGCGGCTGTCGTGCTCACTCACATACGTGAGGCCGAGGTGGCTTTCCCCGCGGAGCATCAGCGCGAGCTCGTTCTTGGCGACGACACGGCGCCCGGCGCTCAACAGGTCGCGCAGGATGTCGAACTCGCTGCGCGTGAGATCGAGGGGGGTGTCGTCGGCCAGTGCGACCCGCATGTCGGGGTGCAGGCGCAGCCCCTTGTGCTCGAGCCACCCGCTCTCGTCGGGCGTGGGCGGCGCGACGGGCGTCGTGGGCGCGACGGCGACCTCGGGTGCGGCAGCGACCTCGTTCGCGCCGATGGTCCGGGGCCTGCGCAGCATCGCCTCGATGCGTGCGCGCAGCTCCCGCGGGCGGAACGGCTTGGTGACGTAGTCGTCGGCGCCGGCCTGCAGACCCTGGAGCGTGTCGATCTCCTCGGCGCGGGCGGTCAGCATGACGATGTAGGTGGCGCTGACAGCGCGGATGCGGCGGGCGGTCTCGAACCCGTCCATGCCGGGAAGGCTGACGTCGAGGGTCGTGACGATGGGCTGGTGTGTGCGGACCAGCTGGAGGCCCTCGGTGCCGGTGCCCGCCGAGAACACGGTGAAGCCCGCCTGGTCGAGCACTTCGGTGACGAGCGATCGGATGTCAGGATCGTCCTCGATGACGACGGCGACCTGTGAGTCCGGCAACGGCAATCCTTCCGTACGCCGGCTGACGAACCCATCCTGGTCACCGGCAACGCCGATGATATCCCAGAAGACTCCCCGATCCCGTGTGTGGAGGGCGTGTGGCGGAGCCGTCATGAGCACTTCACTGCCTGCGACGACCGGTCCTCGGTGATCTGGAAGAAGATCGAGCTGTTGGAATCCCATCCCCAGTTCGTCGGCGTCCTGCCCGTGAGGGTGGGAAGGCTCGCGCAGGTCCATCCGTTGTTGGGCGTCACCTGGGAGCTTCCGGCCGTGAGGCCCGCATTCGTCCACGAGAATCCCGCGGCCCCGTTTCCCTGCGAGAGGTCGACGGTGAACTGCACATAGCCTTCCTGCGCGTTGGAGTTGAGCCGCACCCGGTAGTTGCGCATGCGCTGACCCGGGTCGCCCCACTCGTTCTCGACCGCTACGGCGGTCACGACGCATCGCCCGTTCGACTTGGGCGTGCCGTCGGCGTTCATGGCGACGCATCCGATCGTGACGGGCGCCGACCAGCTGCCGCCTGTGGCGACAGCGGAGACGATCGTACGGTCGCTCCACGCCGATTGGGTGGGCTGGATGCCGACGGCGGCGCCGACGAGGCCGACAGCGAGCACGAGCGCCGCGGCGACGGGCGCCAGGCGCACGCGCCGTGCTGTCCGGTGGGCGCGTCCCGCGCGCGGCGCGGTCACCGGAGGACCGCTTGCCGTTGCTCGCTCTGCCCGGCATCCGCGACCACTCCCGGGGCCGAGTCCCTGCGCCGCGTGGGTGCAGGAAGGAGCAGTGCGATGCCGAGCAGAGCGATGAGCCCCACGACCAGAGGCACGGCGACGGGCGGCGTGGTGAGCTTCTGCACGACGGATCCCCATCCGTCGAGCTGCATCACCGGTTGCCACACCTGATCGCCGACCGTGTAGTCGAGGGCGTCGGAGAAGGCGTTGTTGTCGCCCTTCATGGAGATCAGATACTGCCCATCGCCCTGTTCCACGATCTTCTCGATGCGGTGGGTGACGAGGTTGTCCGTGAGGTCCGAAGGAAGGCTGACGACGTCGCCTACGGCGAGCGAGGCGGTGTCGACGGGCACGTCGATCAGCAGGTCACCCGTCATGATCTGCGGCTCCATGGAGCCGGAGATGACGATGAGCGGCTTGATGTACCCGGCGGCGGTCGCTCCCCAGATGAGCACGCACAGCACACCCACGGCGGCGAGGAGCCAGAGCGTGACGTCGGCGAGGCGGCGGATGAGTCGCATCGTATGTCCTTCTGTTCTGCTGCGCTGAGCGGTGGGTGTGCTGTGCGATGGATGCCGGGCGGGTTCGCCGGTTACGGGGCGACGGCGGTGCCGGAGACGGTCACGATGATCGTGCCGGACTTGCCCTGGTTGCTCGTCGCCCAGTTCGAGTCGGTGGTGACCTTGAGCTGGAACTGGTCGGACTCGGCGGAGCCGCCGGCGGGCGTCAGCGACGTCGCGAGGCCCTCGATGGTGGTTCCCGGGTTGGTGGTGAAGGTCGCAGCGGGGGTGCTGGCCCACGCCACCGAGGAGGTGAGTGCGGCGCCGACGCTGCCGAGGTTCTTGACGTAGAGGTTGATCGTGCGGGTCTCACCCGGCACGAGGTTGGCCAGCGCCGAGGCGGGCACCGCGAGCTGGATGGAGCCCTGCGAGTCCGACTCGCTCCACGAGGTGCCGTTGAGCGAACCCTGGAGGTTGAAGGTGGCGGCTTCGGCCTTCGCCGAGTAGAACACGTTGTCGGTCCAGGCGGCGCTGGTGGCCGCGGCTCCGATGCCGCCGACGGCGAGGGCCGCGAGCGTGAAGGCGAGGACGGCGCGGCGCTTGCTCTTGCGCTCCTCGGGCTGGGCGGGTGCTTCGTGGGAGGTGATGGTGTTCATGGCGTGCCTTTCAGGCGGGTGTAGCGGGCGTTGTGGACACTCCGACCAGCCCACCGGGATGGCGGCGATTCGCCGCGGTACCGGTCGGTCATGTCACGGTCTGTTCGGGCAGACCGATGGGTCTCAGCACGGTCTGTACAGACGGGCTGGTCGGGTGGGCCGCTCGGGTTCGGGTCCCGCTCGGCGGCTTCGGAACCGGGGGGTTCTTCCGCCGAGATAGACATTACGAAGCCATCCTCAGGTTTGGCTCAAGCGCACCTCAGTCGTGCCTTCGCCTTGTCAGAGCACATCGTCAGCGTCACCTCATGGCATCCTCTACGCATGCCTCTTATCGCGCTCACAGGCGGAATCGCGTCCGGGAAATCAACGATCGCGGCCCGTCTGCGGGAGCTCGGAGCGGTCGTGGTCGATGCGGATGCCATCGTGCGCGACGTGCAGCGGGCGGGCTCCCCGGTGCTCGGCGAGATCGCCGCCGTCTTCGGGCCGGAGGTGATCCGCGCCGACGGCGAACTCGATCGCGCGGCGCTCGGCGGGCTCGTGTTCTCGGATCCGGAGGCGCTCGCCCGGTTGAACGCCATCGTGCACCCGGCGGTCCGGGAGGAGTCGGCCCGGCGCTTCGCCCAGGCTCTCGCGGCCGATGCCGAGGCGGTCGTCGTGTACGACGTGCCGCTGCTGGTGGAGGCGCGTGTCGATGACCCGTGGGACCTCGTGGTGGTGGCGCACGCCCCGGCCGAGGTGCGCGAGGGGCGGTTGGTCGAGCTGCGCGGGATGAGCAGCGAGGAGGCGCGGTCGCGCATCGCATCGCAGGTCTCCGACGATGCGCGGCTCGCGGTCGCTGATCTTGTCATCGACACGGCGGGCACGCTGGAGGAGACGCGCGCGCAGGCAGACCGGCTGTGGGCGCGTCTGGCGGGCCCCGGGGGGAGTGGTCAGCCCACCGCGGACTGAGCGCTGCGGGCTGAGCGCGCGCGCTTCCGCCGGCGTATCACCACCACCGCACCCACGGCGAGGCCCACGAGCAGGAGGCCGGCCACCACGGGCACGAAGATCGCCGCCAGTGCCAGGGCGAATGAGGAGACGTCCTCGACGGTGGACACGATGGGGGCGGCGACGCCCGCCGTCGCGAGGTTCGCGATGGGGCGCGCCGCCGCCTTGACGATGTGAACGGCCAGGGCGATCACGATGCCGGTGACGATCGGCACCCACGCGTTGTCGACGAACAGTGAGCCGGGGTCGTCGACCCGCACGGTCTCGGCCGTGGCGCCCGCGCCGAAGACGATCCCGCCCGAAGCAGGCCGGATGACCGTCTGCAGCACGTCGTTGACGGAGTCGACTGCAGGGATCTTGTCGGCGACGATCTCGACGAGCAGAAGGACGCCGATGATCCACAGCGCGACGTCTCCCGACAGCCATGCCCAGCCGGCGGGGAGCTCGACACCCGCGACCACGCGGTCGGCCAGTCCCAGCACGAGCAGCGGCATCCAGGCGTTGAGGCCCGCGGCAGCGGCGAGTCCTGATCCGACGAGGAATTCGAGCACGCCACCAGCGTAGGCGTGGGGCCGGTCGCCGTGGGCGAACACGGACCCCGGTGTCGTACCCCCGGCATACGCTGGACGGATGCAGACCACCAGATCCGTGCGTCCGTTCGAGGTCGTGAGCGAGTACCAGCCCAGCGGCGACCAGCCGCAGGCGATCGCCGAGCTCGCCGCCCGCATCAATGCGGGGGAGACGGATGTCGTCCTGCTGGGTGCGACGGGTACGGGCAAGTCCGCGACGACGGCGTGGCTGATCGAGCAGGTCCAGCGCCCCACGCTGGTGCTGGCGCACAACAAGACGCTCGCCGCGCAGCTCGCCAACGAGTTCCGTGATCTCATGCCGAACAACGCGGTCGAGTACTTCGTCAGCTACTACGACTACTACCAGCCCGAGGCCTATGTGCCGCAGACCGATACGTTCATCGAGAAGGACTCGTCGATCAACGCCGAGGTCGAGCGGCTCCGGCACTCGACGACGAACTCCCTGCTCAGTCGGCGAGACGTCGTCGTGGTCTCCACCGTGTCCTGCATCTACGGCCTGGGTGCGCCGGAGGAGTACCTCCGTGCGATGGTCGCCCTGCAGGTGGGGGAGCGGTACGACCGCGACGCGCTCATCCGCAAGTTCATCGCGATGCAGTACAACCGCAACGACGTCGACTTCTCCCGTGGCAACTTCCGCGTGCGCGGCGACACGATCGAGATCATCCCCGTGTACGAGGAGTACGCGGTGCGCATCGAGCTCTTCGGCGACGAGATCGAAGCGCTGTACATGCTCCACCCGCTCACCGGCGACGTTGTGCAGAAGCTCGACAGCGTGCCGATCTTCCCTGCCTCGCATTACGTGGCGGGCACCGACACGGTGCAGCGGGCGATCGGCACGATCGAGCATGAGCTCGCCGAGAGGCTGAAGGAGCTGGAGGGCCAGGGCAAGCTCCTCGAGGCGCAGCGGCTGCGCATGCGCACGACGTTCGACCTCGAGATGCTGCAGCAGCTCGGCTTCTGCTCGGGCATCGAGAACTACTCTCGCCACCTCGACGGGCGATCGCCCGGCGAGCCGCCGCACACGCTGCTCGACTTCTTCCCCGACGACTTTCTCCTGGTCATCGACGAGTCCCATGTCACGATTCCGCAGATCGGGGCGATGTACGAGGGCGACGCGTCACGCAAGCGCACGCTCGTCGATCACGGGTTCCGGCTGCCCAGCGCGCTCGACAACCGTCCGCTCCGCTTCGACGAGTTCAAGCAGCGCATCGGGCAGACGGTCTATCTCTCCGCCACACCCGGGCGGTACGAGATGGGGATCGCAGACGGAGTGGTCGAGCAGATCATCCGGCCGACCGGTCTGGTCGACCCGCAGATCGTGGTGAAGCCGTCGAAGGGCCAGATCGACGACCTGCTCGAGGAGATCCGCGTCCGAGCTGATCGTGACGAGCGCGTGCTGGTGACGACGCTGACCAAGAAGATGGCTGAGGAGCTCACCGACTTCCTCGGCGAACACGGCGTCCGCGTGCGCTACCTCCACTCCGACGTCGACACTCTGCGTCGAGTCGAGCTGCTCACCGAGCTCCGGTCGGGTGTGTACGACGTGCTCGTCGGCATCAACCTCCTCCGAGAGGGACTCGACCTGCCCGAGGTGTCTCTGGTCGCGATCCTCGATGCCGACAAGGAGGGCTTCCTGCGCTCGGGCACCTCCCTCATCCAGACCATCGGGCGCGCCGCGCGCAACGTCTCCGGCGAAGTGCATATGTACGCAGACAACATGACCGACTCCATGCGCGCCGCGATCGAAGAGACTGAGCGGCGACGTGAGAAGCAGATCGCGTACAACACGGAGCACGGCATCGACCCGCAGCCGTTGCGCAAGCGCATCGCGGATATCACCGACGTGCTTGCGCGAGAAGCGTCCGACACGCGGGAGATGCTCTCGAAGAAGAACAAGTCCGGCAAGGGGAAGAGCCCGACACCGAAGCTCCGGCGCGAGGGGATCGCCGCCGAGGGTGCCACTCAGCTCGAGGCGACGATCGAAGACCTGTCGAACCAGATGCTCGCCGCGGCGGAGGAATTGAAGTTCGAGCTCGCTGCGCGGCTGCGCGACGAAGTGCAAGACCTCAAGAAAGAACTGCGCGCCATGGAGCGCGCCGGACACGCGTAGGCGTTCGGCGATGCAGCAGCGGATCAGCCTCGTGACCCTCGGTGTCGGCGACCTCGCTCGCTCCATCGCCTTCTATCGCGCCCTCGGCTGGAAACCCCACCCGCAGTCTGTCGACGGCGAGGTCGCGTTCTATCAGAGCGGCGGCATGGTGTTCGCGCTGTGGTCGCGGTCCGCGCTGGCCGCCGACTCCGGCGTCGATGACCGTGGCGGGTGGGGCGGCGTCACGCTGGCACACAACGTGGCACGCCCTGCCGAGGTCGACGCGATCCTCGACGCCGCGCGCGCTGCCGGCGGCAGCATCCGCCGTACGGGGGCCGACACGCCGTGGGGCGGCTACTCGGGCGTGTTCACCGACCTCGACGGGCACCCCTGGGAGGTCGCGGTCAATCCCGCCTGGCCGCTTGGCCCCTCGGGTGAGACGATCCTGCCCTGACAACGCGACGTCACGGACGCGTCGGAGCGGCGCGATCGCCGTGGCGACGTCAGGGGCAGTGCATGAGCGGCTTGGGCCCCGAGCGGTCGAACGTGTGCTCCGACATCGCATGACCGCACAGGGGGCAGGCGCGGTCGGTGCGCACCGGCTCAGGCTCGGTCTCGTACGGGCCGACGGATGCCGGTCCGGCGAATCGGATCAAGCGGCTGTTGAGGTAGGAGTACCAGCCTCCGGCCTCGCGTGCACGCTCGCGCATCGGCTTCCGCGGTTCGCTTCGGGTCATGATCATTAGTGTACTAAGCAATATGCTGGGCGCATGGATGCCCGAGAAGATCTCCTGAAGCTCGACAACCAGCTGTGCTTCGCCCTGGTGACGGCGGCCCGCAACGTGGTGACGATCTACCGGCCCGTACTGGAGCCGCTGGGGCTGACGCATCCGCAGTATCTCGTCATGCTCGCGCTCTGGGAGCGCGCACCGCGGTCACTCGCCGAGCTCGCCGACGAACTGGCGATGGAGCCGGCCACCCTCTCGCCGCTCGTCAAGCGGCTTGAGACGCAAGGGCGGGTGGTGCGCGCGCGCAGTGCGCACGACGAGCGAGTGCTCGAGATACAGCTGACCCCGACGGGACACGCGCTCAAGGAGTCTGCGCTCGAGGTGCCTGCCCAGATCATGGCCCGTGTCGGCATGGACGTCGAGGCCGTGGGTGCGCTGCGCGATGCGCTCGATCGCTTCTCGGGCCGGCGATCTCGACTGCCGCGCAGCTGATCGGCCCAGGTGTCGCCCCCGGCGCACCCACGCACTATTCTGAACATGTTCAGAAAGAGGTGTCGCGTGCGATCGATCGTCCTGGCCGGTGCGACGGGGTTCGTCGGATCGGTGTTGCACGACCATTTCACGAGCCTCGGCGATCGCGTCAGCGTGATCGGTCGCCAGGGCCCGATCAGGTGGGACGACCCCTCTGCGATCGCGCGGGTCATCGACGGAGCAGACGCCCTCATCAACCTGGCCGGCAAGAGCGTGAACTGCCGCTACACCGACGAGAACCGTGACGAGATCCTCCATTCACGCACGCGGACGACGCGTGCTCTTCGGCACGCCGTGGCACGAACCGACTCGGCGCCCGCCGTATGGCTGAACGCCTCGACGGCGACGATCTACCGGCACGAAGAGGATCACCCGCACACCGAGCGTGAGGGCATCCTCGGCACGGGGTTCTCCGTCGATGTCGCGCGCGCCTGGGAGCGCGAGTTCTTCTCCGGCGACCTGCCGGACACCCGTCGGGTCGCCCTCCGCATGGCGATCGTGCTCGGCGACGGGCCGGCGACGCGTCTCCTCCTGCGCCTTGCGCGTCTGGGGCTGGCGGGGACCCAGTACGACGGCTGGGCTCCGCAGCATCGCCGCTACCGCGGCATCGGACCCATGCCGAGCGGAGACGGGCGTGTCCCGCAGCACCACAGCCGCGGGCGCCAGCGCTTCAGCTGGGTGCACGTCGACGATGTGGTCGGCGCTGTGGAGTTCCTCCTGTCTCGGCCCGATCTCCACGGACCCGTGAATCTGGCCGCGCCGCGTGCCGTCGAGAACCGCACGCTCATGGCATCGCTGCGCCGCGCCGTCGGCATCCCCGTCGGGCTCCCCTCGGCGCGATGGATGCTGGAGCCGGCGATGGCGGTGCTGCGCACCGAGCCCGAGCTCGTGCTGAAGAGCCGATGGGTGCACCCCGGCGTGCTCACCGAGGCGGGCTTCGCGTTCCGCCATACCGACCTGGATGAGGCGTTGCGCGACGTCCTCGCGCGTGTGCGCGGGGAGCGAACGCGCGACTGAGCGACAGGCATCCTCGGAGCCGGTGTCGGAGGGGCGACCTAGACTTGTCCGGTGCCCATCGTCCCCGTCGCCACCACTTCGAAGCTCAGCGTCCGCGGTGCCCGCGTGCACAATCTCAAAGACGTCGATCTCGACATCCCGCGCGATTCGCTCGTCGTCTTCACGGGGTTGTCCGGGTCCGGCAAGTCGAGTCTCGCCTTCGACACGATCTTCGCCGAAGGCCAGCGCCGCTACGTCGAGTCACTGAGCTCGTACGCGCGCCAGTTCCTGGGGCAGGTCGACCGTCCCGACGTCGACTTCATCGAGGGGCTGAGCCCGGCGGTCTCGATCGATCAGAAGTCGACCAACCGCAACCCGCGCTCCACCGTGGGCACGATCACCGAGATCCACGACTATATGCGGTTGCTGTGGGCGCGCATCGGCGTTCCGCACTGCCCTGAGTGCGGTGAGCGCATCCAGCGGCAGACCGTCCAGCAGATCGCCGACCAGCTCGCCGAGCTCCCCGAACGCACGCGCTATCAGATCGTCGCGCCGGTCGTGACTCAGAAGAAGGGGGAGTTCGTAGACCTCTTCAAGGAGCTCTCGGCCAAGGGGTACGCGCGTGCCGTCGTCGACGGAGAGCTGGTGCAGCTCGCCGAGCCGCCCAAACTCAAGAAGAGCTACAAGCACGACATCGCCGTCGTCGTCGACCGTCTCGTCGCCGCGCCCGACCTTCTCGGTCGCATCACCGACTCGGTCGAGACCGCCCTGGGGCTTGCCGGCGGGGTGATGCAGGTGAACTTCGTCGACGAAGAGGGCGACGCCGCATGGCAGAACTACTCGGAGAAGCTCGCCTGCCCGAACGGACACACCCTCCAGCTCACCGAGATCGAGCCGCGCACCTTCTCGTTCAACGCGCCGTTCGGCGCATGCCCCACGTGCTCTGGCCTCGGCACCCGCATGTCGGTCGACGTCGATCTCCTGCTCGGCGACGAGGAGCTCTCCATCAACGAAGGCGTGATCCTTCCCTGGACCACGCAGGGCAAGGGTCTCTTCCAGTACTACGAACGCCTGCTCGTCGGGCTCGCCGACGACCTCGACTTCTCCCTCGACACCCCGTGGCGCGATCTTCCCGACCGCGTCAAGCAAGCGGTGCTGCGGGGGGAGGACTTCAAGGTCACGGTCCGCTGGAAGAACCGCTACGGGCGTGAGATGCGCTACACGTCCGGGTTCGAAGGCGTGATCCCGTACATCGAGCGGCAGTACGCGCAGGCCGAATCCGACACGCAGCGTCAGCGCTGGTCGGAGTACCTCCGCGAGGTTCCGTGCGCCGTCTGCAACGGCGACCGTCTCAAGCCCGAGGTGCTCGCCGTCCTCGTTCACGGCCACTCCATCGCCGAAGCCTCCCGCATGAGCCTCGGCGAGGCGCAGACGTATTTCGCGCAACTCCAGCTCACTGATCGCGAAGCCACGATCGCGGCCGCCGTGCTCCGCGAGATCCGCGCGCGCCTCGACTTCCTCATCCAGGTCGGCCTCAACTATCTGAGCCTCAGCCGATCGGCCGGCTCGCTCTCCGGCGGCGAGGCTCAGCGCATCCGTCTGGCGACGCAGATCGGCTCCGGCCTGACAGGTGTGCTCTACGTGCTCGACGAGCCGTCGATCGGACTCCACCAGCGCGACAACCGCCGCCTCATCGAGACGCTCGTACGACTGAAGAACCTCGGCAACACCCTGATCGTCGTCGAGCACGACGAGGAGACCATCGACGCGGCCGACTGGGTCGTCGACATCGGACCGCGCGCCGGCGTCCACGGGGGAGAGGTCGTCCATTCCGGGCCGCTCTCGTCGCTGCTGTCCGACGAACGCTCCATCACCGGCGCGTACTTGAGTGGTCGCCGGGCGATCGAGACGCCGCGTCGCCGCCGCAAGATCGACAAGAAACGTGTCGTCACGGTGGTCGGTGCGCGAGAGAACAACCTCAAGAACGTCACCGTCGACTTCCCCCTGGGCGTGCTCACCGCCGTCACCGGCGTGAGCGGATCGGGCAAATCCACGCTCGTCAACGGCATCCTGTACGAAGTGCTTGCGACCCGGCTCAACGGCGCACGCCGTGTCGCCGGCAAACACACGCGCGTGACCGGGCTCGACCACCTCGACAAGGTGGTCCACGTCGACCAGGCGCCGATCGGACGCACGCCGCGCTCGAACCCCGCCACGTACACGGGCGTATTCGACCGAATCCGCACCCTCTTCAGCGAGACGCCCGAAGCGAAGGTCCGCGGCTACCAGCCCGGTCGCTTCAGCTTCAACGTCAAGGGCGGACGCTGTGAGGCGTGCTCGGGCGACGGCACCATCAAGATCGAGATGAACTTCCTCCCCGACGTCTACGTCGACTGCGAGGTCTGTCACGGCAAGCGCTACAACCGCGACACCCTCGCCGTGCACTACAAGGGCAAGAACATCGCCGAAGTGCTCGACATGCCCATCTCGGAGGCCGCCGACTTCTTCGAACCGATCCAGGCGATCCACCGGTACCTGAAGACCCTTGTCGACGTCGGCCTCGGTTACGTGCGGCTCGGCCAGTCGGCGACGACACTCTCGGGCGGCGAGGCGCAGCGCGTGAAGCTCGCCACCGAACTCCAGCGTCGCTCGAACGGACGCAGCATCTATGTGCTCGACGAGCCCACGACGGGTCTGCACTTCGAAGACGTCAGTCGGCTGCTCGAAGTCCTCAACGGGCTCGTCGACAAGGGCAACTCGGTGATCGTCATCGAGCACAACCTCGACGTGATCAAGTCGAGCGACTGGATCATCGACCTCGGGCCGGAAGGTGGCGCCGGCGGCGGCCAGGTCGTCGCCACGGGAACGCCCGAGCAGGTGGCGGAGGTCGCCGACAGCCACACGGGCCGCTTCCTCGCCGAGATGCTGGGCGCCGACAGAACGGTTCCGGCGCGCAAGGCGGGCTGAGGTGGCCTCCTCGCTTCCGTACAAGCCGAAGCCGGGGGAGATCCCCACCAACCCGGGCGTGTACCGTTTCCGCGACGCCGACGGCCGCGTCCTCTACGTCGGAAAGGCCAAGAACCTCCGGGCTCGGCTGTCGAACTACTTCGCCCCGCTCCACACGTTGCACGAACGCACCCGCCGCATGGTCACGACGGCGTCTTCGGTGGAATGGACGGTCGTCGCGAGCGACGTCGAGTCTCTCCAGCTCGAGTACATGTGGATCCAGGAGTTCTCGCCGCCGTTCAACGTGCGGTACAAAGACGACAAGTCGTACCCGTACATGGCGGTCACCCTCGCCGATGAAGCCCCCCGGGTCATCGTCACAAGGAACCGGAAGATCCGCGGCGCGAAGTACTTCGGGCCGTATCCCAAAGTCTGGGCCGTGCACGACACGATCGACCTCATGATCAAGGTCTTCCCCATTCGCACGTGCAGCGACTCGTCGTACAAGAAGGCGATGGCCACGGGAAGACCCTGCTTCCCAGGACAGATCGGGCGCTGCGGCGGACCCTGTTCGATGAAGGTCACCATCGAGGAGCACCGGGCCATCGTCGATGATTTCGTCGCGTTCATGGCGGGCGGAGACCAGCGCTTCACTCGAGAGCTCACGGCGCGCATGCGGGAAGCGGCCGCGGCGATGGACTACGAGTCCGCAGCGGTCTACCGCGACAAGCTGCAGGCGATCGACGCGGTCCTCAGCAAGAGCGCCCTCGTGCTCTCCAGCGACACCGATGCCGACCTGTTCGGCATCGCCGAAGACGAGCTTTCGGCGGCCGTGCAGCACTTCGTCATCCGCGGCGGTCGTGTGCGGGGCGTCCGCGCCACGACCATCGACAAGGAGCTCGACATCGCCGGCCGCGACCTCGTCGACCAGGTGCTGCAGCGCACGTACGGAGATGCCGCGCCCGCCGACATCCCGCGCCAGGTGATCGTTCCGGAACTTCCAGACGACGCCGCCGAGCTGGAGGCGTGGCTGGAGGAGCGTCGGGGCAGGCGCGTCACCCTCCGCGTCGCGCAAAGAGGACGCAAAGCCGACCTGATGAAGACCGCCGTGCTCAATGCGCGTCAGGCGCTCATGCTCCACAAGACGCGCCGCACGAGCGACTACACGGCACGGACGAGGGCGCTCACCGACCTCCAGGAAGCCATCGGCATGACCGAGGCGCCCCTGCGCATCGAAGGCTTCGACGTGTCCCACCTCAGCGGCACGAACGTCGTGGCCTCCATGGTCGTCTTTGAAGACGGACTCGCCCGGAAAGACCAGTACCGGTCATTCAGCGTGCCAGAGACCACAGATGACACCGACTCCCTCTACCAAGTGCTCCGCCGGCGCCTCGCCCACGTCGATGCCGACGACCAGGCGGATGCCGTCGACGCAGAGACCGGCGCCGATCACGAGGCCGGAGCGGAATCCGACGACGCCCCGGTCGTCACGACCAGGAAGCGTCCCCGCTTCGCCTACCGGCCCCAGCTGCTCGTGGTCGACGGAGGCAAGCCGCAGGTGGAGGCCGCCGCCCGAGCGCTGCGCGATTCCGGTCACGACGACATCGCGCTGTGCGGTATCGCGAAGCGACTCGAAGAGGTGTGGCTGCCCGGAGAGGACTTCCCTGTGATCCTCCCGCGCACGTCCGAAGCCCTCTACCTCCTCCAGCGTCTGCGCGACGAGGCGCATCGCTTCGCGATCACCCACCAGAGAAAGCGCCGGAAGAGGGACATCACCTCTGTGCTCAGCGAAGTGCCCGGGCTCGGTGACACCCGCATCAAGGCGCTCCTGCGCCATTTCGGCTCCGTGACGGCGCTCCGGCAGGCGACCCCCGAGCAGATCGCCGAACTCCCCGGCATCGGTCCCAAACTGGCAGACACCGTCCACCGGCACCTCGCCGCGCGCTGACTCGATAGGCTGGATCCAACCGACAGAGGGGGAGACGTGGCGAACGCGGCCGGCGAAGTCCTGATCGTGACCGGCATGTCCGGAGCCGGACGTACCACCGCAGCGAACGCCCTCGAAGACCTCGGGTGGTACGTCGTCGACAACCTGCCCCCGCAGATGCTGCGGCCGCTCCTCGAGATGTCCGAAGCCGCAGCGGGCGCCCTCCCACACGTCGCCGCTGTCGTCGACGTCCGTGGACGCGACCTGTTCGGAGCTCTTCCCGCCGTCACCGAGGCGCTGCGGAAGGGGCGGTCGCTCCGCGTGCTGTTCCTCGACGCGTCCGACGACGTCCTCGTGCGCCGCTTCGAATCGGTCCGCCGCCCTCATCCGCTGCAAGGCGACGGCACGCTGCTCGACGGAATCCGGCGCGAGCGCGACCGTCTCGCGGCCATCCGCGAGAGCGCCGATGTGATCGTCGACACGAGCACGCTCAACATCCACCAGCTCGCCACAAGGATCATGGATCTGTTCCGCTCCGAAGGACAGGCCCGCCACACCGTCACGCTGATGAGCTTCGGCTTCAAGTACGGCCTCCCGACAGACGTCGACCATGTCGCCGACATGCGCTTTCTGCCCAACCCGTTCTGGATCCCCGAGCTGAAGCTGCTGACCGGCGAAGACGACGCCGTCAAGCGTTACGTCCTCGCTCAGGAGGGCGCCGCCGAGTTCATCGACGCCTACGCCGCGGCCCTGCATCCGGTTCTCGAGGGGTACCAGCGGGAGAACAAGCAGCACTCCGTCGTCGCTGTCGGGTGCACGGGAGGCAAGCACCGCTCCGTGGTGACGGCGCTCGAGCTCGCTCGCAGACTCGCCGACGTGCCGGGCGTCGCCGTGCGCGTGAAGCATCGCGACCTGGGCCGAGAGTAGGCTGGAACACTGCCGCGAACACATCCGTGACACCCCCCTGACCCCTGAACGAAGGATCGCCGTGCCGTTGACCGCTGACGTGAAAGCCGAGCTCGCGGGGGTCCGCGACCCGCGCCCTTCCGCGCGGATCGCGGAATTGACGGCGATACTCCGGTTCTCAGGCGGACTGCACTCGATCGCGGGCCGCGTCGCTGTCGAAGCCGAACTGGAGACCGACGTTCTGGCGCGTCGTGTGGCGCGCGAACTGGTGGAGATCTACGGCGTCCGGCCCGAGCTCGCTCACGTGCAGGCCTCCGGAGGGCGCGCAGGTGGGCACTTCGCCGTCCGGGTCATCGAGGGGGGCGAGACCCTCGCCCGACAGACCGGGCTCCTCGACCAGCGCCGCCGTCCCGTGCGCGGCCTTCCCAACCGGCTGACGACCGGATCCCGTGGTGACCTCGCCGCGATCTGGCGGGGCGCATTCCTCGCCTCCGGTGCCCTCTCGGAGCCCGGGCGGTCCGCCGCGCTCGAGATCGCGTGCCCCTCTCCGGAGGCCGCCATGGCCCTCGTCGGCGCCGCCCACAGGCTCGGCATCGCCGCCAAGGCGCGTGAAGTGCGCGGGGCTCCACGAGTCGTCGTCCGCGACGGTGAGGCGATCCGCGCGGCCCTCGCCGAGATGGGGGCGGCTCGAACCGCTGCCGCATGGGAAGAGCTGCGCCAACGCCGTGAGGTGCGGGCGGGCGTCAACCGCCTCGTGAACTTCGACGACGCGAACCTTCGCCGTTCCGCTCAGGCCGCGGTCGCCGCCTGCGCCCGGGTCGAGCGGGCCCTCGAGATCCTGGGCGACGACGTCCCCGACCACCTTCGTCAGGCCGGCGACCTGCGCCTCGCGCATCGCGACGCCAGCCTCGACGAGCTCGGCCACCACGCCGATCCGCCGCTGACCAAGGACGCCGTCGCGGGACGCATCCGCCGTCTCCTGGCGATGGCCGACAAGAAGGCCGCGGCGGAGGGGATTCCCGACACCGAATCGGCCGTCCCCGCCGGCTTCGAGGACTGACCGCGACCGAAGAGTCGTCCCCTTGCGGGAAGCAACCCCCCTGTTCCCGACGTTATGGGTCAATAGGATGGGGTCTGATCCCGTCCGTTGAAAGTCCCATGCCCCCGTGGCACAGACAGGAAGAAGAGAATATGGCGACCTACACGCTGCCGGAACTCCCGTACGACTACGCGGCCCTCGAGCCGCACATCAGCGGCAAGATCATGGAGCTGCACCACTCCAAGCACCACCAGGCATACGTGACCGGTGCGAACACCGCTCTCGAGCAGCTCGCCGAGGCGCGTGAGAGCGGCAACCTCGCCAACGTCAACAAGCTCGAGAAGGACCTCGCGTTCAACCTCGGCGGTCACGTCAACCACTCGATCTTCTGGACGAACCTCGCGCCTGCAGGAAATGGCGGCGGCGGACAGCCCGAGGGCGAGCTGAAGGCCGCCATCGACGAGTTCTTCGGAAGCTTCGAGAAGTTCCAGGCGCACTTCACGGCCGCGGCGACCGGCATCCAGGGCTCCGGCTGGGCCGTCCTCAGCTGGGACCCGATCGGCTCGCGCCTCATCATCCAGCAGATGTTCGACCAGCAGTCGAACACCGCGATGGGCACCATCCCGCTGTTCCAGCTCGACATGTGGGAGCACGCCTTCTACCTCGACTATCTCAACGTCAAGGCCGACTACGTCAAGGCCGCATGGAACATCGCCAATTGGGCCAACGTCCAGGCGCGATTTGAGACGGCTCGCGAGCAGAGCAAGGGCCTGCTGGTACTGTCATGATCGTTCAGGTCGCCCCTCGCGGCGACCTGGCTGGACGCCGTTGTCCACTGTTCGATATCGCAACAACCGCGCACTCGCGCACGACACACTCAGGAGATTTTCCGTGGCTGTCAAGATCGGAATCAACGGCTTCGGCCGCATCGGACGTAACTTCCTTCGCGCGGCTCTCGCGCAGGGAGCGGACCTCGAAATCGTTGCGGTGAACGACCTCACCGACAACAAGACCCTGGCCCACCTGCTCAAGTACGACTCGGTGGGGGGCCGCCTCAACGAGGACGTCTCCTACGACGGTGACTCCATCACCGTCGGCGGCACCGCCATCAAGGTCTTCGAGGAGCGCGACCCTGCCAACCTGCCCTGGGGTGACCTGGGCGTGGACATCGTCATCGAATCGACCGGTCGCTTCACCAAGGCCGCCGACGCGCGCAAGCACATCGAAGGCGGCGCCAAGAAGGTGCTCATCTCGGCGCCGGGCACCGACGTCGACGGCACGTTCGTCATGGGCGTCAACGACGACTCGTACGACCCGGAGACGATGCACATCATCTCCAACGCGTCGTGCACGACCAACTGCCTCGCACCGCTCGCCAAGGTCTTCAACGACAACTTCGGCATCGAGCGCGGCTTCATGATGACGGCTCACGCCTACACGGCCGACCAGAACCTTCAGGACGGCCCGCACAGCGACCTGCACCGTGCACGCGCAGCGGCGATCAACATCGTCCCCGCTTCGACCGGTGCCGCCAAGGCGATCGGCCTCGTGCTGCCGGAGCTGAACGGCAAGCTGAGCGGCTCGTCGTACCGCGTTCCGGTCCCCACCGGCTCGATCGTCGACCTGACGATCATCACGTCGACCGACGGCCTCACCGCCGAGACGATCAACGCCGCGTACGAGAAGGCCGCCGCGGAGGGTCCCCTCGTCGGCTACCTGAAGTACAACACCGACCCGATCGTGTCGAGCGACATCCAGCTCGACCCGTTCTCGTCGATCTTCGACGCCGGCCAGCCCAACGTCAGCGGCAACCTCGACAAGGTGTCGTCGTGGTACGACAACGCGTGGGGCTACTCCAACCGACTCGTCGACCTCGCCGAGCTCGTCGCCTCGAAGCTCTGAGGTAAGAGTCATGGCCCTGCGCACCCTCGATTCGCTGGGGCCGCTCGCAGGCAAGCGCGTCATCGTCCGTGTTGACTTCAACGTTCCTCTCAAGGACGGAGTCATCACGGACGATGGCCGTGTGCGCGCGGCGCTGCCCACCCTGAATCACCTCATCAACGAGGGAGCGCGCGTCATCGCCTGCTCCCACCTCGGTCGCCCGAAGGGCGAGCCCGATCCCGCGTACAGCCTGGAGCCCGTCGCGCAGCGCCTGTCGGAGCTGCTCGGCAAGCCCGTGGCGTTCGCGCGAGACACCGTCGGGCAATCGGCCCACGATGCCGTCGCGGCACTGGAAGACGGCGACATCGCGGTCATCGAGAACCTGCGCTTCAACGCGGGAGAGACCGCCAAGGACGACGCTGAGCGTCGCGCCTTCGCGGCGCAGCTGGCTGAGCTGGGTGACGCGTTCGTCTCCGACGGCTTCGGGGTCGTTCACCGCAAGCAGGCCTCGGTCTACGAGCTCGCTGAGATGCTGCCCTCCGCGGCCGGGTACCTCATCGAGAAGGAGGTCGAGGTCCTCGACCGGCTCACCGAGAACCCGGACCGTCCGTACGCGGTGGTCTTGGGTGGGTCGAAGGTCAGCGACAAGCTGGGCGTGATCGAGCACCTGCTTCCCCGTGCTGACAAGATCCTCGTCGGCGGAGGGATGCTCTTCACGTTCCTCGCGGCGCTCGGTCACCCGGTCGGCAAGAGCCTTCTCGAGTCCGACCAGATCGAGACGGTGAAGGGGTACATCGAGAGCGCCAAGGAGCGCGGCGTCGAACTGGTCCTTCCGGTGGACGCCGTGATGGCATCGGGCTTCGCTCCCGACGCCGATCACGTCGTGGCATCCGCGGACGCTCTCGAAGACACTCCGTTCGGCGCCGACGGCATGGGCCTGGACATCGGCCCGCGGACGGCGGAGGCCTTCGCGGACGCGATCCGCTCGTCCAGGACGGTGTTCTGGAACGGCCCGATGGGCGTGTTCGAGATGCCGGCGTTCGCCGCCGGCACGAAGGCCGTCGCCGAGGCTCTGACGCAGGTCGACGGCCTGTCGGTCGTCGGCGGAGGCGACTCGGCCGCCGCCGTGCGTCAGCTCGGCTTCGACGACAGCGCCTTCGGTCACATCTCGACGGGCGGCGGAGCCAGCCTGGAATTCCTCGAAGGCAAGAAACTACCCGGATTGGAGATCCTCGGATGGCAGTGACCACCCGCACGCCCCTCATCGCAGGAAACTGGAAGATGAACCTCGACCACCTGCAGGCGGTCGCGTTCGTCCAGAAGCTTCATTGGACGTTGAAGGATGCCAAGCACGAGGACGACTCGGTCGAGGTCGCCGTCTTCCCGCCTTTCACCGACATCCGCACCGTGCAGACGCTCCTCGACGCCGACAAGATCCCTTTCGCCCTGGGTGCGCAGGACCTGTCGACGAAGGATGCGGGCGCGTACACCGGAGAGGTGTCGGGAGCGTTCCTGAAGAAGCTCGACTGCACCTACGTGATCATCGGGCATTCCGAGCGACGTGAGTACCACCACGAGACCGACGAGGTCGTCGCGGCGAAGGTGCAGGCCGCGCTTCGTCACGGGCTCGTCCCCGTGATCTGCGTTGGTGAGACGGCCGAGGACCTCGAGAAGTTCGGCGCATCCGCGGTGCCGGTCGGCCAGCTGGAGACCGCACTGCAGGGCGTTCCTGCCGATGCGGACATCGTCGTGGCCTACGAGCCGGTGTGGGCGATCGGTTCGGGCCAGGCGGCTACGCCGGAGCAGGCGCAGGACGTGTGCGCGAAGCTGCGCGAGGTCATCGGATCGGCACTGGGCGCCGAGGCCGCGGAGCGCACGCGCGTGCTGTACGGCGGTTCGGTCAAGTCGGGCAACATCGCGAGCTTCATGCGCGAGCCCGATGTCGATGGAGCACTGGTCGGCGGCGCGAGCCTGCTCGTCGACGAGTTCGCGGCGATCATCCGCTATCAGAAGCACGTCGGCGTCTGACGACGATCTCCGGCTGGTGCGACGCCGTGTCGTGTCGCACCAGCCGGTATACTCAAGGCTTGTGCGCCCGAAGACGGCGCCACGAAAGGCATCTTCGACTGTGGACATCATTGCGCTCGTGCTGCAGGTGCTGCTGGGAATCACCAGCCTCCTGCTGACGCTCCTGATCCTTCTTCACAAGGGTCGCGGTGGCGGCCTGTCCGACATGTTCGGCGGCGGCATGAGCTCGGCGCTCGGCTCCTCGGGGCTGGCGGAGCGCAACCTGAACCGATTCACGGTCATTCTCGCGCTCGTCTGGTTCGTCGCCATCGTCGCGCTGGGCCTCATCACGAAGTTCCAGGGGATCTGATGGCCACCGGAGGAAACGCGATCCGCGGCACCCGTGTCGGTGCCGGCCCCATGGGCGAGCAGGACCACGGACACCACGCTGACCGCGTAGCGGTGTCGTACTGGGACGCCCTCGGCAACGAGACAGTGCGCTACTTCGCTGCCGGCATCTCCGAGGAGGAGATCCCCGAAGTCATCGATTCCCCGCACTCGGGTCTTCCTGCCGGGCGCGACAAGGAGAACCCGCCCGCGGTGGCCAAGACGGAGCCCTACAAGACTCATCTCGCGTACGTGAAGGAGCGCCGCACCGAGGAAGAGGCCGAGACCCTGCTCGAAGACGCCCTGCAGCAGCTTCGCGAGCGACGCGGACAGGCCTGATCCTCAGAGAACTGAACGCCGAAAGCGCCCCCCGGGGATCCGGTGGGGCGCTTCGTCGTCTCTGCTGTGACCTCGGTGCCGGTCGCCCGCGCGGACGAGACGTCCGAGAGCCGGAGACGCCCGAGCGGAGGAGTCGAGATCAGAACTCGGGGTCGATGAGCTCCGGCGGAACCTGCCCGGCCGCGGCTTCGTCGACGAAAAGCACGGTGCGCTTCACGCCTTTGGCCCCGGCGGCGGGAACGCTGTCGTAGCTCGCGCCGGCCAGCGCGAGGCCGAGCGCTGCGGCCTTGTCCATTCCGGACAGCACCATCCACACGCAGCGCGAGGAGTTGATGACCGGCCGGGTGAGGGTGAGGCGCTCGGCCGGCGGCTTGGGCGACTCACGCACCGGCACGACGGCGGCATCCGTCACCTGGATCTCTCCGCGGTCGGGAAACAGCGAGGCGATGTGCCCGTCAGGCCCCACCCCGAGGAAGCACACGAAAAAGCGCGGCCACGCGTGGCCGTGGCTGCTGAAGCGGGCCAGCTCGTCCGCGTATGCCGCCGCTGCGCCGTCGAGGTCGAGACCGTCGTCGGCCGCGGCCATCGGGTGGATGTTCTCCTCCGAGATGTCGATGTGATCCAGGAACGCTTCTCGAGCTGTGCGCTCGTTGCGCTCTTCGCTGCCACGCGGCACGAAGCGCTCGTCCACCCACCAGATGTGCACGAGCGACCAGTCCACGTCGGAGCGTCGCGGGTCGATTCCTGCGGCCTGCAGCACCGCGCGGCCGTTCGTGCCTCCGGTCAGCGCGACGTGACTCATCTTCCCGGCCGTGGAGCGCTTCACCAGGCGATCGAGGAGACGCCGCGCGACGGCGGCTGCCAGAGCCTCGCTATCGGGACTGATGACAACGCGCTTCTCGGTCGAGAACTCCGCCATTGCGTCTCCTATGCCGTCCCGGATGCCGGGCCGAGCAGATCCCACCCCGATGTGATCACTCGACCATACAGGAGGTCGGGATCCAGCCTGCGGAGCTCCTCGGCGAGGCACTCGCGCAGGCTTCGGCGCGGGAGCACGATGTCGTGCGACGGCTGTCCGGGCTGGGTGAGCGTGGCATCCAGGTCGTTGCTGCGCTCGAGGACGATGTCTCCGGAGGAACGGGTGAGACGCACGCGCTGGATGCCGTGGGGCCATTCATCGGGCGCCGCGTAGCGCCAGTCGACGGGCACGTCGAGCTTCAGTCGCAGCCACGCAGCCAACAGCCCGGTCGAGGGGGAGCTGCTGCTCCCCACGACCTCGACGGCCGTGACCGGCTCATACGGCGGCTGGTCGAGCACGGCGGCGAGCTGCTCCCGCCAGTGGGTGAGACGCGTCCACGCCAGGTCGGTGTCGCCGGGAGCATGGTTGGGACCGAGCTGCGACAGTCGGTCGTTCGCATACGGCTTGGTGGCCGCATCCGTGATGCGACGCTGCGCCATGCGCCCGATCGGCGACGTCGACGGTTCCTTTGGAGGGTTGTCGGGCCACCAGGCCACCACGGGCGCATCGGGAAGCAGGAGACCCGTGATGAGGCTCTCCTCATTGCTGGCGGCGTCTCCGGTGGCGCTCAGCACGACCACTTCACTGGCGCCTGCGTCGCCGCCGACGCGGATCTGGGCGTCGAGCTTGGAGTCGCCCTCGGGGTCGGTCATCAGCACGATCACCCGCATGGGGTGCTCGCGCGACGCGTCGTTGGCGGCCTCGATCGCGTCTTCTTCCAGACCATGAGTCGTCACGATCACGAGCGTCAGCACGCGGCCGAGGGCGACGGCGCCGCCCTCCTCACGGACGCTCACGAGCGAGCGGGCGATCTTCGACACGGTGGTGTCGGGCAGGTCGACGATCACGGGCGCCTCCAGACGCGGCCGTCGCGGGCCAGAAGTTCATCGGCAGACGAGGGACCCCACGAGCCAGGGGAGTACTGCTCCAGCGGTTCGGAAAGGGACGCCCAGTACTCCTCGACCGGGTCGAGGATGCGCCACGACAGCTCGACCTCTTCGTGGCGCGGGAACAGCGGCGGGTCGCCGAGGAGCACATCGAGGATGAGTCGCTCGTAGGCTTCGGGGCTCGACTCGGTGAATGCGTGGCCGTAGCCGAAGTCCATGGTGACGTCGCGCACCTCGGTCGCCGCTCCGGGGACCTTCGAGCCAAAGCGGATCGTGACGCCTTCGTCGGGCTGCACCCGGATGACGAGCGCGTTCTGACCGAGCTCGGTGGTCTGGTTGCGCAGGAACAGGTGCTGCGGCGCACGCTTGAACACCACGGCGATCTCCGTCACGCGGCGACCGAGACGCTTTCCGGTGCGCAGGTAGAACGGCACTCCCGACCAGCGGCGGGTCGCGATCTCGAGCTTGATCGCGGCGTAGGTCTCCGTCGTGGAGTCGGGATTCATCCCCTCTTCATCGAGGAACGCCGGCACCTCCTCGCCGCCCTGCCAGCCACCGGCGTACTGGCCGCGTGCCGTGGCGGTCGAGAGGTCGTCGGGCAGGCGCACAGCTGCCAGAACCTTCTCCTTCTCGGCGCGGAGGTCTTTCGCGTCGAGGGAGATGGGCTCCTCCATGGCGGTGAGTGCCAGAAGCTGCAGAAGGTGGTTCTGGATCACGTCCCGCGCCGCGCCGATGCCGTCGTAGTACCCCGCTCGGCCACCGACGCCGATGTCCTCTGCCATCGTGATCTGCACGTGGTCGACGTAGTTCGCGTTCCAGATCGGCTCGTACAGCTCGTTCGCGAACCGCAGTGCGAGGATGTTCTGGACGGTCTCCTTGCCGAGGTAGTGGTCGATGCGGAAGATCGAGTCTGCGGGGAAGGCGACCTCGAGCGCTGCGTTGAGTTCGCGAGCGGTCTGCAGGTCGCTTCCGAACGGCTTCTCGATGACGACCCGACGCCAGGTGTCGTCGTTCTTCGCGTCGTCGACGAGCCCTGAGTCTTTGAGCTGCTTCGCGACAATGGGGAAATCGCGCGGCGGGATGGACAGGTAGAACGCGTGGTTGCCCATCGTGCCCCGTTCGCGGTCGAGGCGTTCGACGGTCTCGCGCAGACGGCGGAAGGCATCCGCGTCGCCGAACTCGCCCGACACGAAGCGGATGCCCTGAAGCAGCTGCTTCCACGTCTCCTCCCGGAAGGGAGTGCGCGCGTTCTGGCGTACGGCGTCGTAGACGACCTGCGCGAAGTCCTGGTCTTCCCAGTCTCGTCGGGCGAAGCCCACGAGCGCGAACCCGGGAGGAAGAAGGCCACGATTCGCGAGGTCGTAGACGGCAGGCATGAGCTTCTTGCGCGACAGATCTCCGGTCACGCCGAAGATCACGAGGGCGCTGGGGCCGGCGATGCGGTTGAGGCGCCGGTCATCGGGGTCGCGCAGCGGGTTCGAGCCGCGCGAGATCTCGACAGTCATCGATATTTCTCTGTTCCTACTGTGATGCTTCGAAAAGCGAGACGACCTCGACCTGCGGGTCGGTGAGGGTGAGGGTCACGACCGGGCGGCCGTGGGCGGCGAGCACGTGGGCATCGCCGGTGGCCTGGGCGCGGATAAGCTCGCTGAAAGTGAAGGGGAGTCCCGGGATCTCGAGGTCGACATCGCCCGACTCCAGGATCTGGAGGAACACGCCCTCGGCCGGTCCGCCCTTGTGGAACTGGCCGGTCGAGTGGAGGAACCGCGGTCCCCACCCGAACGTCGTCGGGCGGCCGCTGCGGGCGGCGACCAGTTCGCGGAGTCCGGCAAGCTGCGGGAGTGCGACGCGATCGACATAGGCCTGAATAGAGGCATAGCCGAGCGGAGACATCCGCGCCCACAGGGCATCGAGGACTCCGGCGAGGGTGCCCGAGGCGAGGAGGGCCGCATCCGAGGACCGCACTTCGATGCCCGACTCGACGAACGCGGGCGGCTCCGCCTCAGGTCGTGACTGCAGGAGGCCGCGGGCGGCCGTCTTGGCCGATTCGACATCGGGCTGATCGAACGGGTTGATGCCGAGCAGCTGCCCGGCGATCGCCGTGGCGTACTCCCACACCACGAACTGCGCACCGAGCGAACCGCTCACGAGCACCTCGTCGGGGTGCGACTCGAGGAGCCGGAAATGCTCCGCGTCATCGACGAGACGCACGATCTGCACGTCTGAGTGGGGCTCCTCCACTTCGGGCGACACAGGAAGCAGCACGATGGGCAGGATGCCGGTGCCGTTCTTGCCCGTCGACTCTGCGATGAGCTGCTCGATCCAGTCAGGCAGCCCGTCGATGTGGGTGCCGTCGCTCACGAGTCCGAGCTTGTCACGCCGAGGATGCTGGCCGTCGGTGCCGGCGATGGCGGCAGCGAGCACGAGCGCGGGGTTTCGAGGATCGTCGATCGCGACCTCGAGGAGCGTCGCTTCCGCCTCATCGAGGAGCTCCGAGATATCGGCGCCGGCGAGGCCCGCGGGCACGAGCCCGAACGCGGTGAGAGCGGAGTAGCGGCCGCCGACCTCAGGATCGGCGGTGAAGACACGGTAGCCCGAGTCGAGCGCGAGCGTCTCCAACGGTGATCCGGGATCGGTCACGACGACGATGCGCTCCGCGGGATCGATGCCGAGGTCGCGCCAGGCTGCTTCGAAAGCGCGGCGGGCGGCGTCGGTCTCGACCGTGTTGCCCGACTTCGACGCGACGACCAGCACGGTGTCGCGCAGCCCCGCTCCGGCCTCGCCGTCGATGGCGGCCAGCACCTGACCCGGGGCCGTCGAGTCGAGGATGACGAGGGGAACCCCGGCCGTCCGTGCGATGACCTCGGGGGCCAGCGACGACCCGCCCATGCCGGCGAGCACGATCCGCGTGAGGCCACGAGAGTGCAGGTCGGCCCGCAGCGCAAGGATCTCCGGTACGAGCGGACGAGAGGTCGATACGGCCCGCACCCAACCGAGGCGTCGTGAGGCCTCCGCGGCGGCGTCGGGCCCCCACAGGTCTGCGTCGCCCGCGGTGATCCCGCTGGCGATCAGGCTCTCGACGAGCCCCGGGAGCGTGTGCGCGACGACGCTCTCGACGTGTCCGGAGACGTGGATCTCGAAGCTCAAAGGCTGCTCTCCCGCGAGGCGCTCAGCGCGGTGGAGACGGTCGACTGCAGGTCGTGCCACGACACGATGAACTTCTCCACGCCTTCGTCTTCCAGCTGCTGGGTGACGTCGGCGAAGTCGATCCCGACCGCAGCCAGGCGGTCGAACACGTCGTGAGCTCCCGCGTAGGCACCGGTGACGGTGTCTCCGCTGACGACGCCGTGGTCGAAGGTGGCCTCGAGCGTCTTCTCGGGCATCGTGTTGACGGTGCCGGGGGCGACGAGCTCCGTCACGTACAGCGTGTCGGGAAGTGCGGGGTCCTTGACGCCGGTCGATGCCCACAGCGGACGCTGCACGTTGGCTCCGGCCGTGACGAGCGCCTGTGCGCGCGGTTCGGCGAACGTCTTCTCGTACAGCTCGTAGGCGAGCCGTGCGTTGGCCACCCCGGCGAGGCTCTTCAGCTCGAGCGCCGACTCCGTGCCGATCGCGGTGAGCCGCTTGTCGACCTCCGTGTCGACGCGTGAGACGAAGAACGACGCCACCGAGTGGATGCCGGAGAGGTCGATGCCGGCGTCACGTGCACGCTCCAGACCGGAGAGGTAGGCGTCGATGACCTCTGCATACCGCTCGAGCGAGAAGATGAGAGTCACGTTCACGGAGATACCGGCAGCGATCACCTCGGTGATGGCGGGAAGCCCGGCCTTGGTGGCGGGGATCTTGATCAGCGTGTTGGGGCGGTCGACGACCTCCCACAGCTTCTTCGCTTCCGCGACGGTGGCCTCCGTGTCGTGTGCGAGATCCGGGGACACCTCGATCGAGACACGTCCGTCCACGCCGCCGGTCGCCTCGTAGACGGGGCGGAAGACATCGGCGGCGTTGCGCACGTCGTCGGTCGTCAGTGCGAAGATCGCGGCGTCGGCGTCGGCGCCCTCCGCTGCGAGCGCGTGCAGCGCTTCGTCGTACGAGTCGTCCTCCTTGTTGCCGATCGCGGCCTGGAAGATGGACGGATTCGTCGTGACGCCGGAGACGGTGCGCGACGAGATGAGCTCGGCGAGGTTGCCGGACGTGATGCGAGAGCGCGACAGGTCGTCGAGCCAGATGCTGACGCCGGCCTGGGACAGCTGCTCAGTGGGGGTGGTCATGCGTTCTCCTTAGCGTGCCGTCGCGGCGATCGTGGCGCGTGCCGCCTCGACGACCGCGTCGGCGGTGACGCCGAACTTCTCGAACAGGGTCTTGTAGTCGGCCGAGGCGCCGAAGTGGTCGATGCCGACCGAGCGGCCGCGGTCGCCCACGATCGAGCGCCACAGCGGGGTGGATCCCGCCTCGACGGAGACGCGAGCGGTGATCGCCGCCGGCAGCACGCTCTCGCGGTAGGCGTCGTCCTGCTCGGCGAACCACTCGAGCGACGGCGCCGAGACGACGCGCGCCTTGATGCCTTCCGCGGCGAGCGTTTCGCGGGCCGCGACGGCAAGCTGAACTTCCGACCCGGTGGCGATGAGGATCACGTCGGGCGTGCCGCCGTCGGCGTCGATGAGCACGTACGCGCCCTTGGCGACACCGTCGGTGGAGGCGAATCCGTCCTCGTCGCGCGGGAACACGGGGATGTTCTGTCGCGTGAGGGCGATGCCGACCGGTCCTCCCTGGCGACGGACGATCTCCAGCCAGGCGGCGGAGGTCTCGTTCGCGTCGGCGGGCCGGACGACCGTGAAGTTCGGGATGAGTCGCAGCGACGAGAGCTGCTCGATGGGCTGGTGGGTCGGGCCGTCCTCACCGAGAGCGACCGAGTCGTGGGTCCACACGAAGATCGACGCGATGTCCATCAGCGCCGCGAGGCGCACGGCAGGACGCATGTAGTCGCTGAAGATCAGGAACGTGCCACCGAAGGGGCGCGTCGGACCGTGGAGCTTGATGCCGTTGACGATGGCGCCCATCGCGTGCTCGCGGATGCCGAAGTGCAGCACCCGGCCGTAGGGGTCGCCCGACCACTCGTGCGTCGACCACTGTGCGGGGATGAAGCTCTTCGCATCCTTGATCGTCGTGAGGTTCGACTCGGCAAGGTCGGCCGATCCGCCCCACAGCTCAGGGAGCTGGGCGGCGAGGGCGTTGATCACCTGTCCGGAAGCCGCGCGGGTGGAGACCTCCTTGCCCGCTTCGAACACCGGAGCGGTGAGGTCGTCGGGAAGGGCGCCCGCTTCGAGACGGTCGAGGAGCGCCTTGCGCTCGGGGTTGGCCGCGGCCCACGCGTCGAACGACTCCTGCCACGCGGCGCGCGCCTGTGCGGCGCGGTCCTTCAGGGCGCGGGTGTGGGCGATGATCTCGTCCGCGACGACGAACGACTCCTCCGGATCGAAGCCGAGCACCTTCTTGGTGGCGGCGAGCTCGTCGGCACCCAGTGCCGAGCCGTGGATCTTGCCGGTGTTCTGCTTGCCGGGGGAGGGCCAGCCGATGATCGTCTTGAGGATGATGAGGGACGGCTTGTCGGTCTCGCCCTTGGCCGCCTCGATCGCGGCGTGCAGGGCGGTGACATCTTCGACGTACTCGCCGGTCTTCTTCCAGTCGACCGTCTGCACATGCCAGCCGTAGGCCTCGTAGCGCTGCTGGACGTCTTCCGTGAAGGCGACGTTCGTGTCGTCCTCGATCGAGATCTGGTTCGAGTCGTAGATCGCGATGAGGTTGCCGAGCTGCTGGTGGCCCGCGAGTGAACCGGCTTCGGCGGTGACGCCTTCCTGCAGGTCGCCGTCACCGGCGATCACGTAGACGAAGTGGTCGAACGGGCTCGTTCCGGGGGCCGCCTCGGGATCGAAGAGGCCGCGCTCGTAGCGGGCGGCGTACGCGAAGCCGACCGCCGAGGCGAGTCCCTGACCGAGGGGGCCGGTGGTGATCTCGACGCCCTTCGTGTGACCGTATTCGGGGTGGCCCGGCGTCAGCGACCCCCAGGTGCGCAGCGACTTCAGGTCGTCGAGCTCGAGGCCGAATCCGCCGAGGTACAGCTGCACGTACTGCGTGAGCGAGGAGTGTCCGGCCGAGAGGATGAAGCGGTCGCGCCCGAGCCAGTGGGTGTCGGCCGGGTCGTGGCGCATCACCCGCTGGTAGAGGAGATAGGCGGCGGGGGCGAGACTCATCGCCGTGCCGGGGTGGCCGTTGCCGACCTTCTCGACGGCGTCGGCCGCCAGGACCCGAGCGGTGTCCACCGCGCGTCGATCGATGTCATCCCACTGGAGATCTGCCACTCTTCGCCTTTCGTCGGGGCGCGGGCACACCCCCGTTCGAGGGGGTTGGATGGTGGTCTTCGGCGCCGCGCGCGCACGTTGTCACAGCATATCGAAGTGCCATGCGCGCGGGGCCATGTGACGTCTCGTGCGACGGGAGTGCTCGGGGTGGCCCTTCGAGCGGATGCCATAGACTGAGGGGTGATCGATCAGACAGTGGGAGCGATGGACATGACGACGACGCCCGCGCGCGCCGAGACGGTGCGCCCGGCATCCGCGGAGCGCTCCTTCCGGCGCACGATCGCGGCCTACGTGCAGCTGACGAAGCCCCGGGTGCTGGAGCTTCTGCTCGTCACGACCGTCCCCGTCATGATCCTTGCGCAGGGCGGGCTGCCCGACCTGTGGCTGGTGCTGGCCACCGTCATCGGCGGGTCGATGAGTGCAGGATCGGCCGCGGCGTTCAACATGTACCTCGATCGCGACATCGATGCGCACATGCACCGCACCGACAAGCGGCCTCTCGTGACGGGCGAGGTCTCGCCCCGCAGCGCTCTCGTGTTCTCGTGGACGCTCGCGGTGCTGTCCACCGTGTGGCTCCTGGTGACGACGAACTGGCTCGCCGCTGCGCTCAGCGTCTTCGCGATCTTCTTCTACGTCGTCGTCTACACGATGATCCTCAAGCGCCGCACCGAGCAGAACATCGTGTGGGGCGGCATCGCGGGATGCTTCCCCGTGCTCATCGGCTGGTCAGCCGTCACGGGCTCTCTCAGCTGGACGCCGTTCATCCTCTTCCTCCTCGTCTTCCTGTGGACCCCGCCGCACTACTGGCCGCTGTCCATGAAGTACAAGGGCGACTACGCCGACGTCGACGTGCCGATGCTGGGCGCCACCCGCGGCGGGCAGCAGGTCGGCCTGCAGGTCATCCTCTATGCCTGGGCGACCGTCGCGTCGTCGTTGCTGCTCATCCCCGTCGCGCCGATGGGGCTCGTCTACACCGTCTCCGCCGTCGTCTTCGGCGGATGGTTCATCTACGAGTCGCATGTGCTCTACAGCCGCGCGGTGCGCGGCGAGCAGGCCAGGCCGATGCGCGTGTTCCACGCGTCCATCACGTACCTGACCCTGCTGTTCGTCGCCATCGCGGTCGACCCGCTCCTGCCGTTCTGATCCGACCCGCGGGGCGCCACCGGGCGTGAACCGGGCACCGCCCCGCGTGGTTGGGGATCAGCGGGCGACCGGGGTGTCGATCTCCTCATCGACGACAGCTCCGGTGGCGCCGCGAGAAACGACGGCGTCCTCCGCGTGCTCCGTCGTGGGGTGCTCCTCAGCGTCCGTCTGCTCGACGACAGGAGCCGCCTCGGCGGCGACGGTCCGGCCGGAGACGACGGTGCGCAGTGCGCCCACGGTCAGGGCGAGCGCCAGGCCGAGGATGCCGACACCGATCAGGATGGCGCCGAAGACGGCCCAGACCTGACCGACGTAGACGTCGTTGGTGGTGGCGGTGCCGTCGGTCAGACGCGCATCCATCCCGCCGAGACGGTCGACGAGCAGGTAGGCGCCGCCGGCGAGCGATCCGAGCGATCCGGCGATCAGAAGCCAGAACGGGATGCTGCGGGAAAGGCGGGGGGACGTGGTCATCGGTGCTCCTTGCGAGTGTGTCTCGCGCCGCTCGCGACGCGGCGCCG
This sequence comes from Actinomycetes bacterium, assembly GCA_023431405.1. GTDB lineage: Bacteria > Actinomycetota > Actinomycetes > Actinomycetales > Microbacteriaceae > Microbacterium. Next base: position 143,076 of record JAEYVZ010000049.1, on the reverse strand, counting down.
CGGAAGAGCGGCACCACGACACTCTGGGAGGCCGACCCGTGTACGTCCGATGCGTCGGCTATGAAGCGCCTGTGCGAACCGGGTGAGTCGTATGCACGAGCGCGGCGGTCATGGCGGCGACGAGCGCGACCGCCAGCACCATGTGGATGTTCACGAGCACGATCGGAAGCCCCGTGCGCGCCTGCCACAGGCCGACGCCGATCTGGACCAGTTCGACGGCCAGCAGCGCACCGACCCACCGGGTGAGCGCGAGGGCGCGCGGCTGGCGCAGCGACGCGAGCAGCAGCAGGAGCGTCAGGCCGAAGGTGACGTACGCCGGCCAGCTGTGCACGTGCTGCCAGAACACAGGATCGAGACCGTTGCGTGCGGCGGCGTCGTCGCCTGCGTGGGGGCCGGCACCGGTGAGCAGGATGCCGACGACCACCGTGACGGCGACCGCCAGCGCCGTCGCCTGGGCCAGCAGCGCGTAGCCCCGGGTCACGCCGAGAGCGTACGGGCCGGCGGGGGAGTGCACGCGCCAGACGTAGACGGTGGAGACGGCGACGAGGGCGGCGGAGATGAGGTAGTGGAGGCCGACGATGCTCGGGTGCAGGTGCATCCACACAGTGATGCCGCCGATGACGGCCTGGAGGATGATTCCCAAGCCGTTGGCGAGCGTCAGACCGATCAGGTCGCGGCGGCGCGGCTGAAGCCGCACGACGGAGAGGAACGCCAGGAGCGCGACGACCACGAGGACACCCGTGAGCGTGCGGTTGCCGAACTCGATGAGGCCGTGGATACCCATCTCCTCGGTGGGGACGAGCGAGTCGGCCGTGCAGTACGGCCAGGTCTCGCATCCCATGCCCGAGCCGGTGAGGCGGACGAGGCCGCCCGTTCCCACGATGAGGATGTTGCTCGCCAGCACCAGCCACGACACCACTCGCGCGAAGCGCCCCAGGCGCGTGGGCAGCTTCCCGGTCAGACGCGTCCATCGCGTCTCGCGTCGCGGGCTCGTCGCGGTGCTGTCGGTGAGCACGTCGGACATGCGGTCGCCTCCTGTGGTGGGGCCTTCGGCGGGCCCTCCGGCACGCCACGGGGTGGGCGTTGCCTGTAGACTCAAGGGGTGGTGACGGATGCGCGATGCGCCGTCCGTCCATCCCAGTCTAGGCGCGCTGTCAGGCGCCTGTTCCGTCCGAAGCTTCGAGCGGAAACACAACATGAGCGGCCCTGAAAGCGGCATCCCTTCCTCGCCCACTCCCGAGGAGAAGGGAATGCCGGAGCGGATGACACCGTTGCGGCCCAAAAGGAGGTAACCCATGTCGGATGTTCTGATCGACCGTCCGGAGCTCGATGGCCTGGGCGTCTACGAGTTCGGATGGCACGACGCCGACGCTGCCGGAGCGAGCGCGCGGCGCGGTCTCAGCGATGCCGTGGTCCGCGACATCTCCGCCCTCAAGTCGGAGCCGGAATGGATGCTGAAGACCCGCCTCAAGGGCCTGCAGCTCTTCGAGCGCAAGCCGATGCCCACCTGGGGCGCCGACCTGTCGGACATCGACTTCGACAACATCAAGTACTTCGTGCGCTCCACCGAGAAGCAGGCGCAGTCGTGGGAGGACCTCCCCGAAGACATCCGCAACACGTACGAGAAGCTCGGCATCCCCGAGGCGGAGCGTCAGCGCCTGGTCGCCGGCGTCGCCGCGCAGTACGAGTCCGAGGTCGTGTACCACCAGATCCGCGAGGACCTCGAGCAGCAGGGCGTCATCTTCATGGACACCGACACGGCGCTGCGTGAGCACCCCGAGTTCTTCGAGGAGTACTTCGGCACCGTGATCCCCGCGGGCGACAACAAGTTCGCCGCGCTCAACACGGCGGTGTGGTCGGGCGGGTCGTTCGTCTACGTTCCGCCGGGCGTCCACGTGGAGATCCCGCTCCAGGCGTACTTCCGCATCAACACCGAGAACATGGGGCAGTTCGAGCGCACGCTGATCATCGCCGACGAGGGCTCCTACGTGCACTACATCGAGGGCTGCACGGCGCCGATCTACAAGAGCGACTCGCTCCACTCGGCCGTCGTCGAGATCATCGTGAAGAAGAACGCCCGCGTGCGCTACACGACGATCCAGAACTGGTCGAACAACGTCTACAACCTCGTCACCAAGCGGGCCGTGGCCCACGAGGGCGCGACGATGGAATGGGTCGACGGCAACATCGGCTCCAAGGTGACGATGAAGTACCCCTCCATCTACCTCATGGGCGAGCACGCCAAGGGCGAGACGCTGTCGGTGGCATTCGCAGGTCCCGGACAGCACCAGGATGCCGGCGCGAAGATGATCCACATGGCGCCCTACACGCAGTCGTCGATCGTGTCGAAGTCGATCGCCCGCGGCGGCGGTCGCGCCGGCTACCGCGGCGAGGTGCGCGTCGATGCGAACGCCCACCACTCGGCCAACACGGTGCGCTGCGACGCGCTCCTGGTCGACACAATCTCCCGCTCCGACACCTACCCGGCCATCGACATCCGCGTCGATGACGTGCAGCTCGGTCACGAGGCGACGGTGTCGAAGGTGAGCGAGGAGCAGCTGTTCTACCTGATGAGCCGCGGCATGCCCGAAGACGAGGCCATGGCGATGATCGTGCGCGGCTTCATCGAGCCGATCGCCCGCGAGCTGCCCATGGAGTACGCCCTCGAGCTGAACAAGCTCATCGAGATGGGCATGGAAGGATCCGTCGGCTGATGACGACCGCGACGCAGGCCCCCGCGACCACCGCGAAGGGCCACATCGACCCTGCTGCCTCACTGGCATCTGCTGCCCCTGTTCAGACGCGCTCGGAGCGGCTGACCTCCTACGAGCCGACCGATTTCGGGCGTCCCTCGGGCCGCGAGGTCAACTGGAAGCACACCCCGATCGCCCGACTCGCATCGGTGTTCGCCGACGAAGCGGGCGACGAGGCGGCTGTCACCTACGCCTGGACGGGTCTCGTCGACGGCGCCACCGTCGGCGGCGCCGCGATCGGCGATGCCGTACGCGGGGAGGTCTTCCGCCCGGAGGATCTGACTGCCGCGCTCGCGTGGACGCACAGTCCCGAAGGCGTGCGACTGCGGATCGCGGAGGGCGCGGAGATCGCTGAGCCGATCCGCCTCGACGTGCGCGGAGCCGGGGGGCGCGCCCACGCGCACCTCGTGATCGAGGCGCTCCCGAACTCGCAGGCGACCGTGCTGCTCTACCACTCCGGATCGGCCGACTACGCGCAGAACGTGGAGACGATCGTCCGCGACGGTGCACGACTGACCCTCGTGTCGGTGCAGCGCTGGGACGACGATGCGGTGCACGTCTCATCGCACCAGGCTCGCGTCGACCGCGACGCCGCGCTCACGCATGTCGTCGTGAGCCTCGGCGGCGGGGTCGTGCGGGTCAACCCCTCGGTCGAGCTCGCCGGTGCGGGTTCTGAGGGCCGCCTGTTCGGCCTGTCGTTCGCCGACTCCGGCCAGCACCTGGAGAGCCAGGTCTACCTCCACCACAAGGGCCCGCACACGGTCGGCGACGTGCTCTACAAGGGTGCGCTCCAGGGCAGCGACGCGCACAGCGTATGGATCGGCGACGTGCTGATCGGCCGCGACGCCGTCGGCACCGATTCGTACGAGGCCAACCGCAACCTGGTTCTCACCGACGGCGCCCGGGCGGATTCGATCCCGAACCTCGAGATCGAGACGGGTGACATCGTCGGCGCAGGCCACGCCAGCGCGACGGGTCGCTTCGACGACGAGCAGCTTTTCTACCTGCAGGCGCGTGGGATCGGCGAGGAGGAGGCTCGCCGACTCGTCGTGCTCGGCTTCCTGTCGGAGATCGTGCAGAAGACCGGCATCCCCTCGCTGGAGGAGGAGCTGGTCGCGGCGATCGAGGTCGAGCTCGCCGAAGGAGCCCACGCATGACCGCGCAGAAGGTGCTCAACCTCAGCGACCTCGAGCAGGACACCGCGGTGCGCGTGGAGGTCGACGGCGTCCCGATGGCCGTCGTGCTCGACTCGAACGGCGAGGTGCACGCGATCGGCGACACCTGCACGCACGGCGACATCTCACTGTCGGAGGGCTTCGTCGAAGGCGAGACCCTCGAGTGCTGGGCCCACGGCTCCGCGTTCTCGCTGCGCACCGGCCGCCCCCTCAACCTCCCGGCCTACGAGCCGGTGCCCGTCTACGAAGTCACGATCGACGGCGATGACATCCTCATCGACCCTGCCGTGACCAAAGAAGTGAACTGAAGAAGGAACAAGACATGGCTGTTCTCGAGATCCGCGACCTCCACGTGACGGTCGAGACGGATGCCGGCGTGACCCCGATCCTCAACGGCGTCACCCTCACCGTCCAGACGGGCCAGACCCACGCGATCATGGGCCCCAACGGGTCGGGCAAGTCCACCCTCGCCTACACGATCGCCGGGCACCCGAAGTACACCGTCACCTCCGGCACCATCACGCTCGATGGGGAAGACGTGCTCGCGATGTCGGTCGACGAGCGCGCCCGCGCGGGACTCTTCCTCGCGATGCAGTACCCCGTGGAGATTCCCGGCGTGACCGTGACGAACTTCCTGCGCACCGCGAAGACCGCGATCGACGGCGAGGCACCGGCGATCCGCACGTGGACGAAGGACGTGAAGTCGGCGATGAAGAACCTGCGCATGGACCCGAAGTTCGCGCAGCGCAACGTCAACGAGGGCTTCTCGGGAGGCGAGAAGAAGCGTCACGAGATCCTTCAGCTGGAGCTGCTGCGTCCCGCCATCGCCGTGCTCGACGAGACCGACTCCGGCCTCGACGTCGACGCGCTCAAGATCGTCTCGGAGGGCGTCAACCGCGCCAAGGAGGAGACGAACCTCGGCGTCCTGCTGATCACCCACTACACGCGCATCCTCCGCTACATCAAGCCGGACTTCGTGCACGTGATGGTAAAGGGACGCATCGCCGAAGAGGGTGGCCCTGAGCTCGCCGAGCGGCTGGAGAACGAAGGCTACGACCGCTATCTCGACGCCGACGACGTCGTAGAGGCCTAGGATCTACGCATGACCGCGACGCTCAGCCCTGAGAAATTCGACGAGGTCACGGAGGCTCTGAAAGACGTCATGGATCCCGAGCTCGGGATCAACGTCGTCGACCTCGGCCTCATCTATGACCTCAGCTGGGATGACGAGAACGATGCTCTCGTCATCCACATGACGCTGACATCGGCGGGCTGCCCGCTGACCGACGTGCTCGAGGAGCAGACCGCGCAGGCACTCGACGAGGTGGTGGAGCGTTTCCGCATCAACTGGGTGTGGATGCCGCCGTGGGGCCCCGAACGGATCACTGACGACGGGCGTGACATGATGCGCGCCCTCGGCTTCGCCATCTGACGCCGTCGCCGTGCTTCGGCGTCCCCGGCGCCGATAGCATCGGAAGGTGACCGTCCCCCTGCTCGAAGCCCTTCCCCTCGACCGCCTCCGACGCCGCAAGAGCTCGAAATGGCGCACGTATCCGAACGACGTCCTGCCGATGTTCGTCGCCGAGATGGACTTCCCGCTGGCCGCGCCGATCACCGAGGCGCTGCAGGAGGCCCTGGTGCAGGGTGACACCGGCTACACGCCCCAGGACCCGGGCATCCGTGACGCTTTCGCGGGATTCGCGCGGCGCCGGTTCGGCTGGGAGGTCGATCCGTCACAGGTCAGCACGACGGGCGATGTGATGATGGGCGTGGTCGAGCTTCTGCGGGCGACGATCGAGCCCGGCGACCGTGTGATCATCGCGCCGCCCGTGTATCCGCCGTTCACCATGTGCATCCATGAGGCCGGCGGGGTGGTGGAGGAGGTTCCCCTTCGAGACACGGGAACGGGCTGGGAGCTCGACCTGCCGGGGATCGACGCGGCGCTGGCGGCGGGCGCCCGGGCCATCCTGCTGTGCAATCCTCACAACCCGACCGGCACGGTGCACTCCCGTGACGCCCTTGCCGGCGTCGCCGACCTCGCCGCCCGTCACGGTGCCGTCGTGATCAGCGATGAGATCCACGCGCCGCTCGTGCACGATCGCAGGTTCACGCCGTTCCTCACGGCGTCGGCCACGGCGGCCGAGATCGGATTCGCGGTGACGAGCGCCTCGAAGGCGTACAACCTCGCGGGGCTGAAGTGTGCCGTCATCGTCACCGCGGGGGAGCGCACGGCGGCCGTCGTCCGCGCCCTGCCGCCCGAGGTCGCATGGCGCACGGGACTGTTCGGGGCGATCGCGGGAGTGGCGGCGTTCTCCGAGGCATCCGACGGGTGGCTCGACGCCCTCCGGGCGACGCTCGATCACAACCGGCGCCGACTTGCCGACCTGCTGGCTGAGCATCTTCCGGATGCGCGCTACCGCGTGCCCGACGCCGGGTACCTCGCGTGGATCGACCTGTCGGACTACGGCTGGGGTGACGACCCCGCACGCGTGATCCTGCGCGATGCGCGGGTCGCGCTCCATCACGGCCCGCAGTTCGGCATCCAGGGTGCGGGGCACGTGCGGCTGAACTTCGGCTGTGCGCCCGACGTGCTGACGGAGGGCGTCGAGCGCATCGGCGCCCTCGCATCGGCTCGATGACCGCGCGTGACGGGGTCTGGAGTGCTCGCTACGTCTGGGTGACCATCGGCGCGGTCGCGATGATCTTCCTCGCCGCCATGCAGTCGCTGGCGGTCACGACGGTCATGCCGGTCGTGAGTGCCGACCTCGATGGAGCATCGCTGTACGCGGTCGCCTTCTCGGGGACGCTGGCGACCAGCGTCATCGGCATGGTGGCCGTGGGCGCGTGGTGCGATCGGCGAGACGCCGTGCTTCCGCTGGCGACCTCGGTCGGTCTCTTCGTGGTGGGCCTCGTGCTGGCCGGCGCCGCCGGCGACATGGGCCTCCTGGTGGTGGGCCGGCTCGTGCAGGGGCTCGGCACCGGCGGCCAGACGGTCGCGCTCTACGTGGTGGTGGCGCGTGTCTATCCCGCTCACCTCCACGGTCGGGTCTTCGCCGCCTTCTCGGCGGCCTGGGTGATCCCGTCGATCGTCGGCCCGGTGCTGGCCGGCGCGGTCACGGAGTACCTGCACTGGCGCTGGGTCTTCTTCGGGGTGGCGGCGCTGACGCTCGCCGCCTTCACGATGGTGTACCTGCGGCTGCGCGGCCTCGCGCTCGATACGGATGAACCCTCGACCCAGCCCGTCGCGCGGCGGGTCGCGCTGTCGACCGTGGTGGCGGTGGCCGCGCTGGCCTTGAGCCTGGCGGGGGAGACGGGCGCCTGGGCGCCGCTGGTGGTGGCGCTCTCGGTGGTCGTGATCGCCGTGGCGGCGCGTCCGCTCCTTCCTCGGGGCACGCTGCGCGCCGGGCGCGGGCTCCCGAGCGTGATCCTCATGCGAGGTCTCATCGCCGGAGCGCTCTTCGGTGCAGAGATCTACGTTCCGTATCTGCTCATCTCCGACTACGGGTTCAGCCCGGTCTGGGCAGGTCTCGGACTCACGAGCGCTGCGCTGCTGTGGGCGGCAGGCGCCGACATCCAGGGTCGGTTCGGCGACCGGCTGGGCAACGCGCGCATCACCCTCCTCGGCGCCTCACAGCTCATCGCGGCCTCGCTCCTCGCGGCCGCCACCGCCGCGTTCGACCTCGACCCCCTCGTGCTCGTCGCGGGCTGGGCGCTGGCGGGCGGCGGCATGGGCCTCATGTATCCGCGTCTGACAGTGCTGACGCTGGCGTACTCGACGCCCGCGAACCAGGGGTTCAACTCCTCGGCCCTGTCGATCTCCGACTCGATCGGGGCGTCTGTGACGATCGCGGCGATGGGACTCACGTTCGTCACCCTGTCGGGCACGGGCGCCGGTTATCCGGTCGTCTTCCTGATGGCGGCGACACTCGCGGCGGCGGCGCTGATCCCGGGTCTGCGGCTGGGTCACGCCCGCGAGAAGACGATCTGACTGCCTTCCGGTTTGGCGCGCCGAAGGAGGTAAGGCTAACCTAAGGTCATGCCTGTGACCGAAGCCCCCGTGCGGCCGGCCTATCGTCCCTATGCTGTGAGCGTCTCCGACGTGCAGCGACTGAGCCCCCACTTCATGCGCGTCGTGTTCACCGGCGTCGATCTCGAGTGGTTCGGCACCGGCGGGCTCGACCAGCGCATCAAGATCGTCTTCCCCGTCGACGGTGCCTATGGCGACTTCGGCCAGTACGAAGCGGCGGGCGACTGGTACGACCGGTGGCGTGCTCTGCCCCACGAGCAGCGCAACCCGTTCCGCACCTACACGGTCCGCCGCATCGATCCGGCAGCTCGCGAGCTCTGCGTCGACTTCGTCGTGCACCACGACGCGGGACCTGCCGGCACGTGGGCGGAGAACGCCCGGCCGGGTGACGAGCTCATCATCGTGGGTCCCGACGAGCGCAGCCCGCACTCGCGCGGCGGCATCGACTGGCACCCGGGATCGGCGCGGCGGATGCTGCTGGTCGGTGACGAGACGGCCGCTCCCGCGATCTGCTCGATCCTCGAGTCGCTCGACCCGCGCTGCGACGTCGACGCCTTCATCGAGGTGCCGACTGCCGCAGACGTCCTCGCGCCCTCCATCTCCGACCGTGTGCGTCTGCGGTGGCTCGCGAGAGAGGGCGCCGACCACGGGTCCGCTCTCATCGACGCCGTCACCGCCTGGACCGCACAGAACGCCGAGGTGCTGACGCGTGCCTCGGCCCCCCGCCCGCAGACGCTCGACGACATCGACGTCGACCGTGAGCTGCTGTGGGATTCGCCCGAAGAGGGCGAGGGGGAGTTCTACGCGTGGATGGCCGGCGAAGCCGCGACCATCAAGCTCCTGCGTCGACTGTTGGTCTCCGGCTGCGGCGTCGACCGCAAGCGGGTCGCGTTCATGGGGTACTGGCGCAACGGGCAGGCGGAACGAACGGAATGATCGCCACCGCCCGGACGAGACGGGCGCGGGCGCTGCTCCTGATCGCTGTGGCGGCGCTGGCCGTATCGATCGTCCTGAGTCTTGGGGTGGGGGCGCGTCCGATCGCCCCTGCCGTCGTTTGGGAAGCGTTCGTCGCCCCGGATGCCGCGAACCCCGACCACATCGTCGTGCTCTCGCAGCGCGTACCCCGAACCGTCATCGGCATCCTCGCCGGCGCCGCGCTGGCGGTGGCAGGCGCGGTCATGCAGGGTCTCACGCGCAACCCGCTGGCCGACCCGGGGCTGCTCGGCGTGAACGCCGGTGCCTCCGTCGCCGTGCTGGGCGCGATCACGCTCCTCGGCATCGTCGCCCCGGCCGGCTTCGTGTGGTTCGCCTTCGCGGGCGCCGCCGTCGCGGCGGTCGTGGTCGCCGTCATCGGGTCGCGCGGGCCCGACGGCGCCAACCCCGCGAAGCTCGCTCTCACCGGTGCTGCGGTGACGGCGGGTCTCACCGCGGTCTCGATGCTCATCCTGACGACGCAGACGGTGGCCCTCGAGGTGTACCGCTACTGGTCGGTCGGCGCGCTCACCGCGCGCGGCCTCGACACCGTGGCGTTGGTCGCTGTGCCGCTGGTCGCAGGCATCGTCCTGGCCGCCGCGTCTGTGCGGGGGCTCAATCTGATCGCGCTCGGAGACGATACAGCGCGCGGCCTCGGTCACGACGTGACCCGCACACGTGTCGTGGGCATCGCGGCCACCGTCCTGCTGTGCGGGGGCGCGACGGCGATCGCGGGCCCTCTCGTCTTCGTCGGGCTCATGGTGCCGCATGCCGTACGCGCCATCGTCGGCGACGACTACCGCTGGCTCGTCGGACTGGGAGCGCCCTTCGGCGCGGCCGTGCTTCTTCTCGCCGATGTGGCTGGGCGCGTCGTCGCGCTCCCCGGCGAGGTGCAGGCGGGGATCGTCGTCGCGTTCATCGGCGCTCCCGTGCTGATCGGTCTGGTCCTGCGTCGCAGGCAGGTGACCCTGTGACCGCGGTGGCGAGCGCCGGAGTGCCAGAGGCCGGGGTCGTCGACGCGGTGCGTCAGCGCGCCCGCACGCGCTGGTTCTGGGTCACGGGAGGCGCCGCGCTCGTGCTCGTCGCCACCGCCGCCGTCTCGATGTCGGTCGGTGACTACCCGCTGAGCCTCGGACAGGTGTGGAACACGCTGTGGGGCGGCGGCAGTCGCATCGAAAGCTACATCGTCTTCCAGGTGCGCGCGCCGCGCCTGGCGATGGCACTGCTGGCCGGCGCGGCACTCGGCATGGCGGGGGCGGTGCTCCAGTCGCTGTTGCGGAACCCGCTCGCCAGCCCCGACCTCCTGGGGATCTCAGGAGGAAGCGGGGTCGCCGCCGTGTTCGCCCTTCTCGTGCTCGGGGCGACCGGACCCGTGCTCACGGTGTGGGCATTCTCCGGCGGCATCCTCGTCGCGGTGCTCCTGCTCATCGCCGGACGCTCCGCGTCGACGGGGGGCTACCGCATCATCCTGGCGGGCATCGGCGTGGCCTTCCTCACGACCGCCGTCACCAACTACTTGATGGTGACCACGCAGATCGAGAAGGCGCAGACCGCTCTCCTCTGGCTCGTCGGCTCCCTTTCGTCGACGCCGTGGTGGCAGGTGCTGACGCTGGTCGTCGTCCTCATGCTGAGCGTCCCGCTCATCGTCGCGTGCGCACGCTGGCTGCCCCTCCACCAGATGGGGACGCCTGCCGCGACATCGCTCGGAGTGCCGCCGCGCGCGGTGCAGCCGGTGGCGGTGGCCGTCGCCGTCCTCCTCACCTCCTCGACGGCGGCCTTCATCGGTCCCGTGTCATTCGTCGCGCTCTGCGCGCCCGCAATCGCCCGCCCGCTCCTTCGCCACGGGGCCATCGGCATCGGCACGAGCGCGCTCCTCGGGGCGACCATCCTCGCGGCCGCCGACCTCACCGCGCAGTTCGCGATCCCCGGTCTCCAGCTGCCCGTGGGGGTCGTGACGGGTGCGATCGGCGCGCTCTTCCTGCTCTGGCTGCTCGCCACCTCGAAAGGACGCCACCTGTGAGCGCTGACAACGCCGCTCCTCGTCTCGCCGCCCGCGGGCTGTCGGCCGGCTATCCCGACCGCACCGTGATCGAAGGACTCGATCTCGATCTCACTCCCGGCCGGATCACGATGATCATCGGGGCGAACGCATCGGGAAAATCGACCCTGCTCGGCACTCTCGCGCGGCTGCGCCCCCCGCTGGCAGGGACCGTCGAGCTCGACGGCGTCGACGTCTCCCGCATCGGTCGGCGTGCCTTCGCCCAGGAGGTGGGTCTCCTGCCCCAGCATCCGTCCGCTCCCGACGGCATCACGGTCGCCGAGCTCGTCTCCCGGGGGAGGCACCCGCACCGGAGCGTCTTCCAGCGGTGGAGCGCGACGGATTCCTCCATCGTCGACGATGCGATGACGCGCACCGGGGTCGCCGAGCTGGCCGATCGACCCGTCGGCGACCTCTCGGGTGGTCAGCGTCAGCGCGTGTGGATCGCGATGGCCCTCGCTCAGTCGCCCCGGGTGCTGCTGCTCGACGAGCCGACGACCTTCCTCGATCTGAGCCATCAGCTCGAGGTGCTCGATCTGCTCCGCCACCTCAATCGCGAGAACGGCACGACCATCGTCGTGGTGCTCCACGAGCTCAACCTCGCCGCGCGGTACGCCGACGAGCTCGTGGTGCTGCACGAGGGACGCGTCGTCGCTCACGGGGCGCCGGGGGAGGTCCTCACGGCGGAGGTGGTGTCGACGGCGTTCGCGCTCGATGCCCTCGTGATCCCCGACCCCCTCACCGGCACGCCACTCATCGTCCCGATCCCGGGCGGCGCACATACGCCGGCCGAAGACCGCTGAACCCCCAAACGAAAGGAACCCCATGCCCGTCACGATCCCGACCGGGGCACGTCGCCGCATCCTCGCCGGCACCGTCGCCCTCGCTGCCGCCTCGGTGATGCTCGTCGGCTGCGCGAGCACGCCCGGTGAGACCGCGGAGAACACCCCCTCGTCGTCCTCGACCGCCTTCCCGGTGACGATCGACAGCGCCCTCGGCGAGGCCGTCATCGAGGATGCGCCCACGCGGGTCGCCACCTGGGGCTGGGGTGCCACCGACGCGGTCATCGCCCTCGGCGTCACGCCGGTGGCGATCCCCTCCGACGACTACTCCGGCGGCGACGACAAGATCGCTCCGTGGGTGGAAGAGGGACTCGCCTCGCTCGGCGGCGCCGCTCCCGTCGTGCTCGACAGCTCCGCCGCAACACTGTCCACCGAAGAGCTGCTCACGACGGACCCCGACGTGCTGCTTGCCCCGTACTCCGGCATCACGCAGGAGGAGTTCGACGAGGTGACCGGTGCCGGTGTGCCGGTGGTGGCCTACCCCGACGCCGCGTGGACGACCCCGTGGCGCGACGTCGTGACCCTCGTCGGGACGGCGCTCGGAAAGTCGGCCGAGGCCGAGCAGATCCTCGCGGACCTCGACACGCTCGTGGCGGATGCCGGTGAGGCGCACCCGGAGTTCGCAGGGACCTCGATCGCTCTTCTGACGGAGTCGGCAGGAACCTACTACGTGTACCTCCCGTCCGACCCTCGCGTGGAGATCCTCGAAGACCTGGGGTTCGTCACCCCGCAGAGCGTCATCGACCTCGACACGGGCGAGGGGACGTTCTACACGACCGTGAGCCCTGAGAACCTCGACAAGATCGATGCCGACGTCATCCTCGCCTTCGGTGAGAACCAGGACGCGTTCGATGCCTTCCTGTCCTCGGACAACGGACGCCTCATCCCCGCCGTGGCGAAGGGTGCGGTGGCCGGACTCATCGGTCCCGAGGAGATCTCGTCTCTCTCGCCGACCCCGCTGACGCTCCCGTACGCGCTGGAGGGCATCGTCTCCAAGCTCGCGGAAGCCACCGCCGTCGCGCAGGGCTGACCGCTCAGGCGACAGCCGCCCCGCCCCGAGGCGGAATGACAGAACCCCCGGCCACTCCCGGCCGGGGGTTCTGTCATCGGCGGAGCTCAGCGTCGGGTGCGACGATCCACCGCCCGCACGGCCGCCCATGCTGCGGGCACGAGCAGCGCAGCGAGCCCTGCCTTGATGAGTCCAGGGACGATGAAGGGCGTGACCCCGGCGGCGAGCACGGAGGCGAGGGTGACGTCCTGGCCGACGACGGTCGCCAGGATCAGCGCCATGTAGGGCACGCCGACGAGGAAGGGGATGACAGACGCGGCAACGAAGCCCGCGAAGGCGCGCAGGGGGCTGCGGTCCCACGCCCTCTCGGCGAACCAGCCGGCGACGAAGGCTGCCGGGATGAAGCCGAGGACGAAGCCGAATGACGGCGCGAGGACGTATGCGGGCCCGGCGGTGGCTCCCGCGAAGACCGGTGCGCCGGCGAGGCCCGCGAGCATGTAGGTCGTCAGCGCGGCTGCGCCGCGCCGGGAGCCGAGCGCCGCCCCCACCACGATGACGCCGAGCGTCTGGCCGGTGATCGGCACGGGGCCGATGAAGAACGAGACCTTCGCCAGCAGCGCGACGAAGGCAGCGCCGACGAGCACGAGCGTGGCATCCATCGCGAAGGCGCGCGCACGGGCGGACGGGCGCGCGATCAGATCGGCGAGGACAGGCCGGCGGGCGGCTGCGGTGAGGGACATGCGTTCTCCTGGTTCGGTCGGGGAGGGCGTGCGACTCATCCTATGAGCGCAGCTGAGCCGTGCTGGTGGAGGAAGTCGGACACGATCGAGCGCAAGCGTTGTGCAGACCGCACAGGGCGAGGATGCTGAACGGGTGAAGGTCGATCTGAAGAACGTCCTGCCGTCGTACCGGGCAGTGCGCTCCCGCTTCGACATCGTGACGATTCCTCCGCTGCGCTACCTCATGATCGACGGCCAGGGCGACCCCAACACGAGTGCGGCGTACCGCGCCGCGCTCGAGACCCTCTATCCGGTCGCCTATGCCCTCAAATTCCTCAGTCGCAACGAACTCGACCGCGACTATACGGTGATGCCGCTCGAGGGGCGGTGGTGGGCGGATGATCCGACGCACTTCACAAGCCGGCGCGACAAGTCGCGGTGGTCGTGGACGCTTCTGAACCTCGTACCCGAGTGGCTCAGCGATGACCACGTCGCGCAGGCACGTCAGCGTGCCGCCGCGAAGGGAGTCGCGGCTGAGAGGGTGCGAGTCGCCGTGCTCGACGAGGGCCTGTGCGTGCAGACCCTGCATGTCGGTCCGTACGACGACGAAGCGCCCGTGCTCGCCGCCATGCACGACCGGTTCATCCCCGACCACGGACTGCGGATGACGGGCGTTCATCACGAGGTCTATCTGAACGACCCGAGACGCACCGCTCCGCAGAAGCTGCGAACGATCCTCCGGCAGCCCGTCGAACCTGCCTGACGAGGGGCGCGCACCCGCCGGGAGCCGGGCGGGTCGGGGCGACCCTCGGGGCCGGTAGACTCGGAGGCTGGCCTTTCGGCCGCATACCCGCCAATCGACGAACGGATCCGCTGTGCTCGCCGTGCACGACCTCGAAATCCGCGTGGGCGCCCGCACGCTCATGTCGGATGTGTCGTTCCGCGTCTCCGATGGAGACAAGATCGGCCTCGTCGGGCGCAACGGTGCAGGCAAGACGACGCTCACCAAGGTGCTCGCCGGCGACCTGCTGCCTGCCGACGGCAAGGTCGAGCGAAGTGGGGAGCTCGGTTACCTGCCGCAGGACCCTCGCTCGGGCGACCCTGAGATGCTGGCGCGCACGCGCATCCTCGACGCGCGGGGACTCGGCTCGCTCCTGCTCGGTATGCGCGAGACGAGCGAGCTCATGGGTTCAGACGATCCCGACGTCGCCGCGAAAGCCATGCGTCGCTACGGGAATCTCACGGAACGCTTCGAAGCGCTCGGAGGATACGCGGCCGAGGCCGAGGCTGCGTCGATCGCGCACAATCTCTCGCTTCCTGACCGGATCCTCGATCAGCCTCTCAAGACCCTGTCCGGTGGTCAGCGCCGGCGCATCGAGCTCGCCCGCATCCTGTTCTCCGATGCGCAGACGATGATCCTCGACGAGCCGACCAACCACCTGGACGCCGACAGCGTCGTGTGGTTGCGCGAGTTCCTCAAGAACTACAAGGGCGGGCTCATCGTCATCAGCCACGACGTCGAGCTCGTGGGAGAGACGGTCAACCGTGTCTTCTACCTCGACGCCACCCGTCAGGTCATCGACGTCTACAACATGAACTGGAAGAACTACCTGCGCCAGCGGGTGGCCGACGAGGACCGTCGCAAGAAGGAGCGCGCGAACGTCGAGAAGAAGGCCACCGCCCTGCAGCAGCAGGCGGCGCGGTTCGGGGCCAAGGCATCGAAGGCGGCGGCGGCGCACCAGATGGTCGCGCGCGCGGAGAAGATGCTCTCGGGCCTCGAGGAGGCACGCCAGGAGGACAGGGTCGCGAAGCTGCGGTTCCCCAAGCCCGCCCCGTGCGGCAAGACGCCCCTCATGGCGAGGAGCCTGTCGAAGTCGTACGGTTCGCTCGAGATCTTCACGGACGTCGACCTCGCGATCGACCGAGGATCGAAGGTCGTCGTGCTCGGGCTCAACGGCGCAGGCAAGACGACGCTTCTGCGCATCCTCGCCGGGGTCGACGCGCCCGACACCGGCGTCATCGAGCCGGGGCACGGGCTCAAGATCGGCTACTACGCGCAGGAGCATGAGAACCTCGACGTCAGCCGGTCGGTGCTCGACAACATGATGTCGGCGGCTCCCGACATCACGGCCACCGAGGCCCGCAAGGTGCTCGGATCGTTCCTCTTCACCGGCGACGACGTGCTCAAACCCGCCGGTGTCCTCTCCGGCGGCGAGAAGACGCGTCTGTCCCTTGCGACGCTCGTGGTCTCCAGCGCCAACATGCTTCTGCTCGATGAGCCGACCAACAACCTCGACCCTGCCTCGCGCGAGGAGATCCTGGGCGCTCTCGCACACTACGAGGGTGCCGTCGTGCTCGTCTCCCACGACGAGGGGGCGGTGCAGGCGCTGAACCCCGAGCGGGTGCTCATCCTGCCCGACGGGGTAGAGGACATCTGGGGTCGCGATTACATCGACCTGATCACGCTGGCCTGATCGCTTCAGCGTCCCCCGGCGGCGTCGAGAAGAGCGTCTTCCTCATCCATGTCGCGGTCGCGGCGGCGCGGCTCCTCGGCCGTGGCGCCGGAGTCTTCGGCATCATCCCGGCGATGCCGGCGCTCGGTGCGGATCATGTACCAGATGAAGACGAATCCCATCACCGCGAACAGAATCCACTGGATCGCGTAGGAAAGGTGAGGGCCGGGGTCATCGGAGGGGGAGGCGAAGGCACTGGGCGCCGTCGGCGGCGCCGGGTCTTCGGAGACCAGCTGACCGTAGGCGTCGGTGACGGTGATGGCTTCCTCGCCGATCACGGAGGCGATGAGCGGCAGGTGGATGGTCGGCACCTGGCCCGCGGGTGCTCCACGGCCCGAGCGGGGCAGCGGCTCGGAGGGCTTCAGCCGCGCCACGACCGTCACCTCGCCTTCGGGGGCGGCAGGGACGGTGTCCGGATCGGGCTGGTCTTCGCCTGGAGGGACCCAACCGCGGTTCACGATCAGGATGCGACCGTCGTCGGTGAGGAACGGCACGAGGACCTCGAAAGCGCTCGTGCCGCCGTGGGGACGGTTGCGCACGAGCAGTCGCTCGTCTTCGAGGTACTGCCCGCGCAGGAGCACCGGACGCCATTGGTCGGCGGGGTCGAACGCGGCGTCTCGCGGAACGAGGTCGTCGAGCGGGACCGGTGTCGCGTCGTAGTTGGCCTCCACAAGAGCGAGTTGCTTCTCGCGCTCGTCGTTGCGGGAGAACTGCCAGTTCGCGAGGAACCCGCAGGCGATGGCGAAGGCGAGGGCGAAGGCGACGTATCCTGCCCAGCGCGCGGCGGTGCGGGCGGTCACGGTGCGGCCTCCGGTGAGAATGCGGCGACCTCGACCGGGAAGTCGCGCGCTGCCAAATAGTCATGCAGGTAGCCGACGTGCTCGTCGCACGCGGCCCAGATCTTCCGGCGATCGGTGGCGTGGATGCGGGGATTGCGCCAGATCACCTGCCAGGTCGCGGCGGCACGGCAGCCGGCGCGAGAGCACACCGCGTCGTTCATGACGCGGTCGGCGGTTCGGGGCGGCGTTCGCTCGGAGGACCCGACTCCTGGATGCGGATGATGGCGGGGGAGGACGGAGCCGGGGGCTCGGGCGCGGCGGCCGCGATCTGCCGCTCGGGCGCCACCGCGGTCACCTCGCGCGCATCCGAGCCCACGTTGGCGACGACGACCGCCAGGTAGGGCAGGAAGATCGCTCCGACGGCGAGAAGCCACGTGTGCCAGCCGTACGGGGTGATGACGACCATGAGCACGAAGCACACCACGCGCACGCTCATCATCACGAAGTACTTCGTCATGCGCGAGTGCGCATCGTCGCTCGGCGCGCGGCGCAACGACGTCGCTGACTGTGTCTCTCGGTTCTTCATGGCGGATCCGGCTCATTCCCTGCATCCAGGCTACGCCGTCGCAGGGCGGTCGGCGCCCCACGCGGTGCATCAGCGGCGGTTCCTTCCACCGCCTCCGACTCCGACGGTCCGCGACGCGGATCAGCCGGCGAGGGCGTCGATCGTGCCCATCATCCCCGTGGTGAAGAACAGGCCGAAGGCGAGGAGTGTGAGCACGACGAAGCCGATCGACACCCAGCCGATGATGACGCCGGCCAAGGCCATCCCTCGCCCCTTCTCGCCGGTGCGCTTGATCTGGCTCAGAGCGATGTGACCGAGGATCACGCCGACGATGACGCCGAGACTGAGCACCCAGGTCCACGCGAAGACCACGCCTGCGAGCGACGAGACGAGCGAGGCGATCGCGAGCGGGTTGGTGCGGGGCGCGGCCGCGTAGCCGCCGGCGTATCCATACGGGGCGGCGGGTGGCTGGTAGGCGGCCGGGGGAGCGCCGTAGGGGTGCTGGGTCGGCGCGGGGTATCCGGCGACGTGCTGCGGATGGGGAGCGGGGGCGGCGCCGGGGTAGGGTGCTCCGGCGGCGGGGCCCCCATAGGGGGCGGGGTAGGCCGGGGGTGCGTACCCCGGGGCAGGGGGAGCGGCGTAGCCGGCCGGTGGCGAATCGGCGGTCGCGCCGGGTGCTGGCGGGGTGAGGCCGGGGTGTGCCGACGCGCGGTCGGGGTGCTCCGGCTCGTTGTGCGGGGGCTGCGGGGGAATGCTGTCGCTCACGGGATCTCCTTATGGCCTTCTTCCAGGCTATCGTCCGCTCGGCTCTCGCGTCCGCCTCGCACGGCCGCGACGAACAGCGGCGCGGTGGAGGTTGGTTAGGCTGGTGCGGATCCGCCTCTGACACCACCGGGAGCCGCCATGTCCACCGATCGAGTCGTCCTCGTCACCGGAGGTAATCGCGGCATCGGCCGCGCCATCGCGGAGCGCTTCGTCGCAGAGGGGTACCGCGTCGCGGTCACGGCTCGTTCCGGAGAGGGTCCCGAAGGCACACTCACCGTGCGGGCCGACGTGACGGATGCCGCGCAGGTCGACGCCGCGTTCACCGAGATCGAGAACTCGCTCGGCCCGGTGGAGATCGTCGTCGCCAATGCGGGGATCACGAAGGACACGCTCCTGCTGCGCATGACGGAGGACGACTTCGACTCGGTCGTCACGACGAACCTCGGCGGCACCTTCCGTGTGGTCAAGCGCGCCGCGAAGGGACTGCTGCGTGCCAAGTGGGGTCGCGTCATCCTCATCTCCTCGGTCGTGGGCCTCTACGGGTCGGCCGGGCAGATCAACTACTCCTCGTCGAAGAGCGCCCTCGTGGGCTTCGCGCGTTCGCTCACGCGGGAGCTGGGCGGTCGAGGCATCACGGCGAACGTGGTGGCCCCCGGTTTCATCGAGACCGACATGACGGCCGAGCTTCCGGAGGCCACGCAGGCCGAGTACAAGCGCAGCATCCCGGCCGGCCGCTTCGCCTCGGCCGATGAGGTCGCGGGAGTGGTCACCTGGCTCGCATCCGACGACGCCGCTTACATCTCGGGTGCCGTGATCCCGGTCGACGGCGGCCTGGGCATGGGGCACTGACGCCGAGCCTTCACCGCGGTCGGAGCGTGTCAGAGCGCAGCGACGATCTGCGTCGCCAGCGTGTCGGGCGCTGAGAACTGCGGCCAGTGACCGGTGCCGAGGGCCACGACACGCGCGTCGGCGATCGATTCGAACTCGTCGCGGTAACGCCCCCACTGCACGATCGCCTCGCGGAACGCCGCGTCATCCATGCTCCCCGACAACAGCGTCACCGGCACCTGGAATCGTCGCTCGTCGCCGAGGCGGATCTCGTCGGTCGGCACCCTCGCGGGCACGTCCTTCGTGAGCGGCGCGGTGCGCTCGCGCGTCGGTCGGTCGAGGTCGGCGACGTCCTCCTCGTCGAAGAAGTCCCAGCCGGGGAAGGGCACGACTCCGTCGACGATCGGGAATTCCGAGATCTGACCGCCGGGCGGCGGCGGCACCGTGTCGACGAACACGACACGGGCGACCTTGTCGGGCCGGGCATCGGCTGCGCCCCATGCGACGTTCCCTCCACCGCTGTGGCCGACGAGCGCGACGGGCTCCGCTGCGGCGTCGATCACGTCGACGACGGCGTCGACCCAATCGGAGATGCCGATCTGCGCGCTCTCGGATGCCGGAGCACCCACGCCCGGGAGGGTAAGAGCGACGGGGGTGTGACCGGCGGCGCGCAGCGCGGGGGTGATGGCGTCCCAGGAGGAAGCGTCGAGCCAGAGACCGGGGATGAGGATGATCTGCATGCCCCCGACGCTACGCCCGACCTGCGACATCGCGGGAGCGGCGGGACTCCGAACGGGAGGAGAACAGATCAGGTCGGGAGCGATTCGCTCAGGGGAGGAGCGGGATCACTTCGCGGAGATCGACAGGGCCGACCACGACGTCTGCCAGGGCGCGCACGGCCGGCTTCGCGTTGAAGGCGACGCCCAGTCCCGCGACCGCCATCATGCGGAGATCGTTCGCCCCGTCGCCGATGGCGATGGTCCGGCGGAGAGGCACACCGTGGGCAGCGGCCCACTCGGTCAGGGCCGCCGACTTGCCCTCGGCATCGACGATCGGTCCGTCGACGACGCCCGAGAGCACGCCGTCGACGGCGTGGAGGCGGTTCGCCCGCCACACGTCGATGCCGAGCTGCGGTGCCACGGTGTCGAGGATCTCGTGGAAGCCGCCCGAGACGACGGCGGCGATGCCGCCGCGGTCGTGGACGGCGTCGATGAGCTCCCGTACGCCCGGGGTGGGTTCGACACGCGCGAGGACCCTCGCGAAGGCCGCCACCGGCACGCCCTCGAGCGCTTGCACCCTCGATCGGAGGCTGGTGGCGAAGTCCACCTCGCCGCGCATCGCAGCCTCCGTCGCGGCGGCGACCTCTGCTCCGCGCCCCGCCTCGTCGGCGATGAGCTCGATCACTTCGTTGCGGATGAGAGTGGAGTCGGCGTCGAGCACGACGAGGAAGCGGGCGTCAGGCACCCCTCGAATCTACCGGTCGGCGGGCGACGGTCCCGACGGCTCCGCCAGGCAGAGGCGTGCGGTCGCCCGCGTCAGAAGGCGACGTGGACGTTCTTGCCGACGACGGTGATGCCGCTGTCGGTCACCGTGTAGCCGCGCGCCAGGTCGCGCTCGCGGTCGACGCCGACCGTCGCACCCGGATCGAGGATGACGTTCTTGTCGAGGATCGCGCGGTGCACGCGCGCCCCCTGGCCGACGTTCACGTGGTCGAAGAGCACCGAGTCGGTGATGGTCGAGCCGCCACCCGAAAGTGTCCACGGACCGACGACGCTTCGCTCCAGGTGCGTGCCCGAGAGCACGGAGCCGAGGGACACGATCGAATCGATCGCGTTGCCCATGCGGCCCACGCTGTCGCGCACGAACTTCGCCGGCGGCGAGTTCAGCGACTGCGAGTGGATCGGCCAGTCGGTGTTGTAGAGGTTGAACACCGGCAGGGTCGAGATGAGATCCATGTGCGCGTCGAAGAACGAGTCGATGGTCCCCACATCGCGCCAGTAGTCCTTGTCGCGGTCGGTGGAGCCGGGCACGTCGTTGCGCTTGAAGTCGTACACGCCGGCTTCGCCGCGCGAGACGAAATAGGGGATGATGTCGCCACCCATGTCGTGATTCGACGTGGGCAGCTCGCCGTCGGCCTGCACCGCCTCGATGAGCGCCTCGGCGTCGAAGATGTAGTTGCCCATCGAGGCGAGCACCTCGTTGGGGTTGTCCGACAGGCCGGCCGGGTTCTGCGGCTTCTCCAGGAAATCGCGGATCGTCACGTTGTCGGTCGGGTCGACATCGATGACACCGAACTGGTTGGCCATCGAGATCGGCTGACGGATGCCGGCGACCGTGGCCTTCGCGCCGGAATCGATGTGCGCCTGCAGCATCTGCTGGAAGTCCATGCGGTAGACGTGATCGGCACCGATGACCATGACGATGTCGGGCTTCTCGTCGTAGATGAGGTTGAGCGACTGGAGGATCGCATCGGCGGAGCCCGAGAACCACCGCTTGCCGAGCCGCTGCTGCGCCGGCACGGAGGCGACGTAGGCGTTCAGCAGGGCCGACATACGCCAGGTCTGCGACACATGCCGGTCGAGGCTGTGCGACTTGTACTGCGTGAGGACGACGATCTGGCGAAGGCCCGAGTTGATGAGGTTCGAGATCGCGAAGTCGATCAGTCGATACTGGCCCGCGAAGGGCACCGCAGGCTTCGCCCTGTCGACGGTGAGGGGCATGAGCCGCTTGCCCTCGCCGCCCGCGAGGATGATTCCAAAGACCTTCGGCGCTGCTGGCATGGGTCCCACACTATGCCCGCTTCCGCGTCCTGTACTAGCGTTCCTGACATGCGCGTCGACATCGTCACGAAGGAGTATCCGCCCGAGGTTTACGGCGGCGCCGGCGTGCACGTGACGGAGCTCGCGAAGGCGCTTCGCGAGCGCATCGAGGTCGCCGTGAGAGCTTTCGGCGCAGACCGCGACGAGGCCGGCACCACCTCGTACAGGGTGCCGTCGGAGCTGTCGGGCGCCAATGCGGCGATCCAGACCCTCGGCACCGACCTGGAGATCGTCGGCGACGTCGCCGGCGCCGACGTCGTGCACAGTCACACCTGGTACGCCAACTTCGCCGGCCACCTCGCTTCGCTCCTTCACGGCATCCCGCATATCGTCACCGCCCACTCGCTGGAGCCGCTGCGTCCGTGGAAGGCCGAGCAGCTCGGCGGCGGCTACGCCGTGTCGAGCTACATCGAGAAGACCTCCTACGAGTCGGCTGCGGCGATCGTCGCGGTGAGCGAGGGGATGCGTCAGGACATCCTGCGCAGCTATCCCGCGCTCGACCCCGCGAAGGTGCGCGTCATCTACAACGGCATCGATGTCGACGCGTGGCGTCCGGTCGATGACCCCGACCTCCTCTCCCGGTACGGGATCGATCCGCAGCGTCCGTCTGTCGTGTTCGTCGGCCGCATCACACCGCAGAAGGGCCTGCCGTACTTCCTGCGGGCGGCCGAGATGCTCCCGGACGACGTGCAGATCGTCCTGTGCGCCGGCGCACCCGACACGCCTCAGATCATGTCGGAGGTGCAGGAGCTCGTCCGCAGGCTCCAGCAGCGGCGCACGGGCGTCGTCTGGATCGAGGAGTTCCTGCAGCGCGATCAGCTGTGCGCCCTGCTCACCGCGGCGACGACGTTCGTGTGCCCCTCCATCTACGAGCCGCTCGGCATCGTGAATCTCGAGGCCATGGCCTGCGGCGCCGCCGTCGTCGGAACAGCGACGGGCGGCATCCCCGAGGTCGTCGTCGATGGGGTGACGGGCCGGCTCGTACCCATCGAGCAGGTCCAGGACGGCACCGGGACGCCGCTCGACCCCGAGCGCTTCGTCGCCGATCTCGCTGCCGCACTGACCGAGGTGGTCTCCGATCCGGAGCGTGCGAAGGCATACGGAGAAGCGGGTCGCAGGCGTGCTGCGGAGGACTTCAGCTGGCAGGCGATCGCGGACGCCACGGTATCGCTCTACCGGGAGGTCACCGGGGCGTGAACGGCATCAGCCGATAGGCTGGGGGACATGTCCCTGGTCTTGGAGTTCGCTGACGTCGTCGTCCGCCGCAACGCCCGCAACATCATCGATCACCTCGACTGGAACGTCTCCGACGACCAGCGCTGGGTGATCCTCGGGCCGAACGGTGCAGGAAAGACCACCATCCTCCAACTGGCCTCGACGCTCATCCACCCGACGTCCGGTCACGTGTCGATCCTCGACGAGCCCCTCGGTCGCACCGACGTGTTCGAGCTGCGTCCCCGCATCGGCTTCGCCTCGTCGGCGATGGCGCGGCGCGTGCCCCCGGAGGAGACCGTCCTCGACGTCGTGCTGACGGCCGCCTTCTCCGTGCTCGGGCGCTGGAACGAGGAGTACGAGAAGATCGACGAGCGCCGCGCCCGCCTGGTGCTGTCGGAGTGGAAGCTCGATCATCTCGCCGACCGCACGTTCGGCACGCTCTCCGACGGTGAGCAGAAGCGCGTGCAGATCGCACGGGCCGTCATGACCGACCCGGAGCTCCTTCTCCTCGACGAGCCGTCGGCGAGTCTCGACCTCGGCGCGAGAGAGGAGCTGCTGGCGCTGCTGAGCGGCTACGCGCAGGCCCCCACCACTCCTGCGATGGTGATGGTCACCCATCACGTGGAGGAGATCCCGGTCGGCTTCACGCACGTGATGCTCCTCCGGGAAGGGCGCACGGTGGCCGCAGGCCCCCTCGCGCAAACACTCACTGCCGAGAACCTCACCGCCACCTTCGGCGCCCAGATCCTCCTCACAGAGGTCGACGGACGCTACTCCGCGCGCGCAGCCGCCGGCGCGTACTGATCAGCGTAAGGCTGCGTCTCTCAGCATCACGCCGACGGTGGTAGAATCGGTGGTTGGTGCGCTCGCATCGCAGACTTCCACCGCCCCTGGCAAAATCCAGGGCATCGTTAAGGAATCCCATGAAGACTGACATCCACCCCGAATACCAGGCCGTCGTGTTCCGTGACCTGGGCTCCGGTGAGACCTTCCTGACCCGTTCGACCGTCACCAGCGACAAGACGATCGAGCTCGACGGCGTCACGTACCCCGTCATCGACGTCGAGATCTCGTCGGCGTCGCACCCGTTCTACACGGGCAAGCAGCGCATCATGGATTCGGCCGGCCGCGTCGAGAAGTTCAACCAGCGCTTCAAGAACTTCGGCGGCTCGAGCAAGTAAGCCGCACCACGAAGGCCCCGCTACGGCGGGGCCTTCGTCGTATCCGGGATCGTGGCAGGCTGAGCCGCATGATCGACGACGACATCGACGAGCTGCGCGCTCTGCGCACGCGTGCCTACGGCGCAGGCGGAGCGCCTCTCAGCCCGGAGGAGGCCGACCGGCTCCGCGCGCTCGAGTCATCTGCTGCCCGTCGACAGCGCGCGGACACGGCGGGTTCGCGGAGCGCAGATCGCGAGGTTCCGGGTACGCGGCACCTCGCGGATGCCGAGAGCACCGAGGCAGGGCGCGGCTCCGAGGCATCGGCTGCGCCCCCGCGCGGGTCGCGGGCTCCGATGGTCGCTGCCGTCGTGCTGGCGGGGCTCATTCCGTTGGCCGCCGTGGGCGGCTACCTCGCGGCCTCTCGCCTGGGCGCGTCAGGCACGACGGACACGTCCGCCACGGCGCCCCTGCTCGGGCGCGGCGACACGGAGGCGACATACGAAGACCGGCGCGAGGTGGTCCTTCGTGCGGTGGAGCTGGACGGCGCTCGCCCGCGCCTGCTCGCGGCGGTGGACGGGACGACCGTGTGGTGGGGCACCCGCGGAGAGATGACCTGTCTCGCTGTCGACGTGCGCCAAGGCGGCACCGCCTACGGTTGCGACGAGACCGCGACGGTGAGAGAGGAGGGGATGTCGCTGACCCTTCAGTTCGTGCGCGTGCCGCAGGCGGAGCAGACGGGCGCTGAGGTGCTCGAAGTCACCGACGATGACGTCTCGACCGTGACCTTTTTCGGGAACCCCTATACCGGGCGGTTCTTCGTCCATCGCGCGGACTGACGCCCGGACGACATCAGCGGATCGGCCAGCTTCCATCGACGGCATCGGCCGGGTCGATGCGGCCGATCCGCACGAAGTACTCGGTGAGACTCTCCGCCTGCGACCGCGCCCACCCCACCTGCTGGGTGTGGAGCTCGTGCGCGCATTCCGGAAGTTCGAAGCGCGTCGCGAGCGCCTGGGCGACGCGCCCGGCGGCGATGGCGTCCGCTGAAGCGTCGTGGGCTCCCTCTAGCACGACCGCATAATGGGCGGCGACGACGGACAGGGTGCGCTTTCCCCGGCGGTACCGGTCGAAAGCCTTGTCGAGCACCAGGGGATCGATGACCGGGGAAGGGGCGAGGATCGGGTCGATCCCGTGCCGCAGCGCCTCGTGCTTGAGCAGGGAGAAATCGTACGGGGCGTTGTAGGCGACGACGGGAGTGCCCGCGTGGAACAGTGCCCGAAGCTCGTCGATCACCTCCGCGATGACGTCGGCGGAGCGACGTCCGTGCGCACGCGCGTGGGCGGTCGTGATCCCGTGCACGGCGGTGGCTCCGGCAGGGATGTCGACGCCGGGGTCGGCGAGCCATGCCCGCGAGTGGACGACCTCGCCGCTGCCGCCGAGCACGCCGACATGCGCGGTGACGATGCGGTCGTGGCGGACGTCGACGCCCGTGGTCTCGAGGTCGAAGACTCCGATCGCCTCCGCCCACGGAGTGCGGGGAGTGGGAGGTGCGAGAAGAACTGGCTCGGGAAGAACCCCGCGGGAGCCTTCTGCCGGTCGCCAGGGGTCGTCGGCGTCGTCCCACAGGGGGAGCGGCTCGGGCTGCCACGCATCCATGCCTTCGACGTTAGGCGGCGGCGCCGACATCGCCCGGCAGCGCCACGCATGCCTCGTAGACTCGACGGGTGCGCCCCGTCAATCCCTATGCCGACCGCCTCGCGCAGATCCCCGTCGAGCGTCGTCAGGCGCGCGTGCTCGGAGGAGACGCCGCCTACTGGGTCTACGGCGCCGCAGACGCTCCGGTCACGATGGTCGCGGTGCACGGCTTCCGTGGCGAGCACCACGGCCTCGATCCCGTGGTGGCGCACCTGGACGGCATCCGGGTCATCTCGCCCGATCTGCCCGGGTTCGGGGAGACCGCTCCGATCGCCGGTCGCGCGCACACGCTCGAACTGTACGCCCAGTGGCTCACCGAGTTCACCGAGACGGTCGCACCGAGGGCTGTGGTGCTCGGACACTCGTTCGGATCGATCGTCGCGGCCGCCGCGGTGGCCGGGGGCCTCGCGACACCGCACCTTGTGCTCGTGAACCCCATCGGCGCGCCGGCGCTGGAGGGGCCGCGCGGGGTGCTGACGCGCCTTGCCGTGTTCTACTACTGGGCGGGGGCGAAGCTGCCGCGGCGCCTCGGCGACGCGTTGCTGCGCAGCCGACTCATCGTTCGGGTGATGAGCATCTCGATGGCCAAGACCCGCGACCGGCAGCTGCGCGCGTTCATCCACGACCAGCACGACACCTACTTCTCGCGCTTCTCCGATCGCGACGTGCTCCACGATGCATTCGTCGCCTCGGTCTCGAACGACGTGCGTGCCTTCGCGCCATCGATCTCGCAGGCGACGCTGCTCGTGGCAGCCGACCGCGACGACATCACGCCGATCGAGGCGGAGCGTCACCTGCAGACGCTGTTCCCGCGGGCCGAGCTGGTCGAGATCGCCGACGTCGGTCACCTCATCCACTACGAGACGCCGGAACCCGCAGCCCGCGCGATCATGCGTTTTCTCGCGCCCGCCGCCGACGATACGCGATGACGTTCATGCGGTTGCCGCAGTTGCCGGTGTCGCAGTACCGCTTGGAGCCGTTCTTCGAGTAGTCGATGTACACGCTGTCGCAGTCGTCGGCGTCGCAGATGCGCACGCGGTCCCACTGGTCGGAGCGGATCACCTCGACGAAAGCCATCGCCGCCTCGACGAGGATGCGGGTCGCCAGCGGTGCGCTCGCCTCCGTGGCGTGGATATGCCAGTCGAAGCCGTCGTGGATCACGAGCTGGGGGAGCGCGCGGCCGTCGCGGAGCATCGCGTTCACCAGGGGCACGGCGCCATCCCGATCGACGCTCCAGAGGGCGTGGAGGGGGCGACGGACGCTCCGCACCGCGGCCAGCTCCTTCTCATCGCGAAGGAGCGCACCGGTGTACGGGAACGACTGCAGATGAAGGTCGAGATCCTCCTGCGTCTGCAGGCGGTCGACGCCGTCGGTCGCGGTCTCCGGGAGAGTGTTGACGAGCGCGACAGCGGCGCGCAGAGACAGTTCCGTGTCACGAATGAAAACCATGTTGACTCCTGACCTGTCGACGCACTAGCGTCACCAGTGTAACCAACGGTCACTCATGACAGCCGAGGACTCCCGTGACCCACACCGCGCCCCTCACGATCGTTCCCGCAACGGCTGTCGCCGCCGGGCCCCCGCCGGAGCGGAGCAGTTCGCGCCATCGCACGACGGGGATCGTCCTCGCGGTCGTGTCCGCGCTCGCTTTCTCGTCGAGCGGACCGCTCGTCAAGCCTCTGCTGGAGGCGGGGTGGTCGCTGTCCTCCGCTCTCGTCGTGCGCATGGGTCTTGCCGGGCTCATCCTGTCGCCGGCGCTCGTGCGCGCCGTGACGCGCGAGCGTTCGTTCCTGCGTCGTCATGGGCTCGCACTGCTCGCGTTCGGGCTCATTCCGATCGCAGGGTGTCAGCTCCTCTTCTTCTCCGCCATGCAGACGATGCCCGTGGCCGTCGCTCTCCTGATCCAGTACCTGGCGCCGGTGTTCCTCGTGGGCTACGTGTGGGTGCGCACCCGCCGAGCGCCCTCACGTCTGGTGATCGTCGGTTCGCTCGTCGCCATCACCGGGCTTGTGCTCGTCGTCGACGTGTCGGGCGCCCGGTTCGACCTCGTCGGAACACTGCTCGCGCTGGGGGCGGCCGTATGCGTGTGCGTCTACTTCGTGATGTCGGAGGGCACCGGCGCCGATCTGCCGCCGTTGGCGCTGGCATCCGGCGGACTCCTCGTCGGCGCGCTCGCGATGGCCGCCGTGGGCGGCATCGGGGTCATCCCGTTCGCCGCACCCGACGTCACCGTCGTCTTCCGCGGGGTCGAGGTGGCAGGGTGGCTCCCGATCCTGTGGGTGGGAGCGGTGGGAACGACCCTCGGCTACGCGCTCGGGGTGGTCGCCGTGCCGCGGATCGGGGCCAGGCTCGCGTCGTTCGTGGGACTGTCGGAGGTGCTGTTCGCTCTGCTGTTCTCGTGGCTGCTGCTGGCGGAGACCCCCGCGCCGATCCAGTTCATCGGCGGTGCGCTCATCCTCGTCGGTGTCGTGCTGGTGAGGATGGATGCCGAAGCGGCGGCCGAGGTCACGAATCCCGTCGAGCCTCTTCCAGCAGAGGGCGCACTCGATAGCCGATGACCTCGCCCATCACGAGAGAGGTCTCGGTGCGCTCGACGCCCTCGATCGAGAGGATGCGCGCGTCGACGGCGAACAGGTGCTGGGTGTCGCGGGCGGCGACGCGCGCGAGCAGATCGACCTGACCGCTCAGGCCGTGCGCCGTGAGCACCTCGGGAATGGTCGCGAGCTCCTGTGAGATGCGGGGGAGCTCTGCCTGGCGCACGACGATGCTGATCATCGCCTCGATGGGGTAGCCGATCGCCGCGGGCGCCATCGCGCGCTCGAAGGAGGTGAACACTCCTGAGCGATCGAGCTTGGCCATGCGCGCCTGCACGGTGTTCCGCGACATTCCGAGCCGCTCGGACAGTGCGACGACCGTCGCTCGGTGGTCGTCGGCCAGAGCGTTCAGCAGTTCGAGGTCAACGCGGTCCAGAGATCCCATAGTGCGAAACAATAGCACGCACTCATCGCCCTGAATGGGCAACTTGCTCAGTCTGCATCAAAATGCTTGAGCCAACTGACAGTGCGACGTAGCCTCGGGGCACCGGCGACGATGCCGGTCCTGTGCACCGGGCGCGCTTCACGAGAGCGACGACCGCGGACAGAAAGGGACGACGATGACGTACACCCCCACCGCTGACACCGCCCCGTGGGCAGGTCTGGAAGAACCGGTCCAGCTCCTGACCCCGGAGGGTGAGCGCCGGCGAGACCCACGCCTCGACGAGTGGGCCCGAGACCTCGACATCGCCGCCGTGCAGGCGCTGTACCGCGACATGGTGATCGCCCGTCGCGCGGACATCGAAGGCGTCGCCCTGCAACGCCAGGGGCAGCTCGGGCTGTGGGCGCCGCTCCAGGGGCAGGAAGCCGTGCAGATCGGCACGGCGCGCGCCTGCCGCCCCGACGACTTCCTCTTCCCGACCTACCGTGAGGCAGGCGTGCTGCTTGCCCGGGGGGCGGCGCCGGGCGACCTCGTGCTGGCGTGGCGTGGTGAGATGCACTCCACCTACGATCCGTACTCCCTCAACACCGCGACGCCGCAGATCATCATCGGCGCCCAGACGCTCCACGCCGTCGGGTACGCGATGGGCGTGCAACGCGACGGTGCCGACCAGGTCGCGGTGGCGTACTTCGGTGACGGTGCCACGAGTCAAGGCGATGTCAATGAGGCGATGGTGTTCGCCTCCTCCTTCGGCGCGCCCGTCGTCTTCGTCTGCTCGAACAACCAATGGGCCATCTCCGAGCCGGTCACCGTCCAGGCGAAGTTCCCCATCGCGGGACGGGCGCCGGGTTTCGGCATCCCGAGCATGCGGATCGACGGCAACGACGTGCTCGCCTGCACGGCTGCCATGCGCTGGGCGCTCGATCACGCCCGAAGCGGCGAGGGCCCGGCATTCATCGAGGCCGTCACCTACCGGATCGGCCCTCACACGACCTCCGACGACCCCACCCGCTATCGCGACCGCGACGAGGTGGAAGCATGGAAGGCCCGCGACCCCCTCGCGCGCGTCGAGGCGTTCCTGACTGCGGCGGGGGCCTTCGACGAAGCCTTCCGCGCAGACGTGGACGCTGCGGCCCTCGCCGTGACGACGGGTATGCGCACCGCTGTCAGCGAAGCGGTCACCCGGCCCGCGCTGAGCGTGCTCGACGACGTCTACGAGCATCCCCACACCGGTCTCGCCGAGCAGAGGGCCCAGTTCGCGGCGTACCTCGACGGGTTCGCAGAGGTCGACGGAGTGGCAGAGGAGGCGGGACGATGACGCAGCTGGCGATGGGCAAGGCGCTCGGCGCGGGGCTCCACCGGGCGATGGCCGACGACGATCGTGTCGTCGTCATGGGGGAGGACATCGGACGCCTCGGCGGAGTCTTCCGCATCACCGACGGGCTCCTCGACGCGTACGGCGCGGCACGCGTCATCGACACGCCGCTGGCCGAGTCCGGGATCGTCGGCACGGCGGTCGGCCTCGCATTCCGGGGGTTCCGTCCCGTCGTGGAGATCCAGTTCGACGGGTTCGTATACCCCGCCTTCGACCAGATCGTGTGCCAGGTCGCGAAGCTCCACTACCGCACGCGCGGCAACGTCAAGATGCCGATCACGATCCGCATCCCCTGGGCGGGGGGTGTCGGCGCCGCCGAGCACCACTCGGAGTCGCCCGAGGCGTACTTCGTGCACACGGCAGGACTGCGGGTGGTCGCGGTGTCGAATCCGCAGGACGCCTACACGATGCTCCGCCAGGCGATCGCCTCCGATGATCCCGTCATCTTCTTCGAGCCCAAGCGCCTGTATCACACGAAGGGTGAGGTCGATCTCGATGCCGACATCGCCGATGCCCCGCCGATGGGGGTCGCGCGAGTCGTCCGGGAAGGCAGCGACGTCACCGTCCTGACGTACGGGTCGCAGGTGATGACGGCGCTGGATGCCGCTCTGGCCGCCGAAGACGACGGTGTCTCGCTCGAGGTCATCGACCTCCGTTCGCTCTCGCCGGTCGACTATCGCACGGTCACCGCCTCGGTGCGCAAGACCGGTCGTGTCGTCGTGACCCACGAAGCGTCCCGCGAGGCGGGGGTGGGAGCCGAGCTCATCGCGAGCGTCACCGAGAAGTGCTTCAACTATCTCGAAGCCGCCCCCGTGCGAGTGACCGGCCATGACACCCCGTACCCGCCCGCCAAGCTCGAACGACACCACATCCCCGATCTCGACCGCATCCTCGATGCCGTCGACCACGTGCTGGACCGACCCAGCAGCTTCACGAGCGTCTCGGAGGTCGCGCAGTGATCGCCGAGTTCCGGCTTCCCGATCTCGGGGAGGGTCTTCCCGAGGCCGAGATCGTGCAATGGCTCGTGGGGCCTGGGGACGTGGTGACGCTCAACCAGCCGATCGCGGAGGTGGAGACGGCCAAGGCGGTCGTGGAACTCCCCTCGCCCTACGCCGGCACCGTGACGGAGCTGCGCCACGAGGCCGGCGACGTCGTGGCGGTCGGGGAGCTGCTCATCTCGTTCGACCTGAGCGGCGGGGCAGAGCCCGACGCCTCGGCGCCTTCGGCGATGTCGGGCGACAGCGGGGTCCCCGCCGGTGCGACGGCAGCCGAACCGGCGGACCCGCCGAACCTCGTCGGTTACGGGGCGGCTCCGCGTGCCACGGGTCGTCCCCAGCGACGCGCCCGCACGACGTCGAGCGGAACGTCGACGTCGACGTCGGTGATCGAGGCCCCGCACGACGAGGTCGCTCCTGCCGCGCCGGAGGAGACCCGTCACGAGCGGCCACGGTCGACGCCGCCCGTGCGAAAGCTCGCAAAAGACCTCGGCGTCGACCTCGCGCTGGTCGCGGCCTCCGGCGTGGCGGGGATCATCACGCGCGCAGACGTCGAGGCCTACGCGCACCGCGTGAACGTCGGCGCTCCCCTTGAACGGGATGCGGCGAGGCAGGCGGGCCCGGCGAAGGCCGCGATCACGCCCGGAGGCGGCTCCCGGGCGCGGGAGACGCGCCTTCCGATCCGCGGCGTCCGGAAGGCGACGGCGGCGGCGATGGTGCGCAGCGCCTTCACCGCCCCGCATGTGACGACCTTTCTGACGATCGACGTCACGGCCACGATGACCCTCATCGAGAGTCTGCGGGCCGACCGGAGACTGGCCGAGCATCGCATCGGCGTGCTGGCGATCGCCGCGAAGGCCGCCTGCCTCGCTCTTTCTCGGCATCCAGAGCTCAATTCCCGCTGGGACGAGGAAGCCGGCGAGATCGTGCAATACGGCTATGTCAACCTCGGCATCGCTGCGGCCACCGAGCGGGGCCTGGTCGTCCCGAACATCAAGGATGCCGACGCCCTCGACCTCGTCGCCCTGTCTGACGCACTCGCCGCCCTGGCCGCCACGGCTCGAAGCGGGCGAGCGACGGTCGCCGACCTCACGGGGGGCACATTCTCGATCACCAATTTCGGCGTCTTCGGCGTGGATGCGGGAACCCCCATCCTGAACCCGGGCGAGGCCGGGATCCTGGGGATCGGTGCGGTGCGGAAGCAGCCGTGGGAGCACGAGGGGGCGATCGCTCTGCGCGACGTGATGACCCTCAGCCTGTCGTTCGACCATCGTCTGGCTGATGGGGAGCAGGGGTCGCGCTTCCTCCGCGAGGTGGCCGACGTGCTGCGCGATCCGGGGAGAGCGATGCTCCTGCGGTGAGCGGCCGGGTGCCGTCGCGGCGGGTCAGACGAGGAGCGCCGCGACGGCCATGTCGCGGAGGATCGCGTGCATGCGGGTCTCGTCGGCAGCGCCGCGTGCGGCACGCACGCTGTGGGGTGTCGAGTTGATGAGGCCGAGGCACGCGTGGGCGCGCAACCGCAGCTCGTCCGCGCTGCGGTCGGGGTGGATGCTCGTGAGGGTGTCCGTCCATACCGTGACGTACTCGCGCTGCAGTTCGCGGACGGTTGCGCGGTCCTCTTCGGCGAGCGCGGCGAGGTCGCGATCCTGCACGCGGATGACATCGGCGTCGGTGAGGGCGAAGTCGACGTGGAAGTCGACGAGCGCGGACAGTCGCCGATGAGGGTCTTCGTGACGGGCCACCACGTCGCGTCCGCCGTTCAGAAGGCGCTCGCTGACCCCGACCAGGATCTCGGCGAGCAGCGCCTGCTTGTTGGCGAAGTGGCGGTAGACCGCGGGGCCGCTGACCCCGACAGCGGCGCCGAGCTCTTCCAGACTCACGCCGCTGAACCCACGGTCCGCGAACAGGCGGGAGGCCGCCTTCACGAGAGATCGATGACGGTCGGCTTTCGCCCGTTCCCGATCGGTCACACCCATTGCCATTCCAGTTAATCCTCGCTAACCTGGCACGTCAGTTAGTGAACACTAACCGGTCGCGCCGTTCGGCGACAACCGCTGTGACGCGATCGTGACGTCGATGGAGATGACATGAGCACTGCTGAATCCGGCCTCACCGACGAGGAACGCGAACTGGCTCGCCTCGTGCGACAGTTCGCGGATGAGGTCGTCGCACCGGTGTCGTACGAGGCCGACCGTACAAAGACCCTCCCGATGGACGTCGTCGCCCAGATGGGCGATCTCGGCCTGTTCGGCCTGCCGTTCCCCGAGGAGTACGGCGGCCAGGGAGGCGACTACTTCGCTCTCTGCCTCGCCATCGAAGCGCTGGCACGCGTAGACCAGTCGCTCGCCATCACGCTGGAGGCGGGTGTGAGCCTGGGCGCGATGCCGGTCTTCCGCTTCGGCACCGAGGAGCAGAAGCGCGAGCTGCTGCCGGACCTGCTGGCCGGAAGGGCACTGGCCGGGTTCGGGCTCACCGAGCCGGAGGCGGGGTCGGACGCGGGCGCGACACGCACGACCGCGCGGCTGGAGGGCGGGGAGTGGGTGATCGACGGGGCGAAGCAGTTCATCACGAACTCCGGCACGCCGATCACGCGCTTCGTGACGGTCACCGCCGTGACCGGCGAGCGCGACGGGCACAAGGAGATCTCCACGCTCATCGTCCCCGCGGGGACTCCGGGATTCACGGTCGAACCCGCCTACGACAAGGTCGGGTGGCACGCCTCCGACACGCACCCGCTCTCGTTCCAGGGAGCGCGGGTGCCCGAAGGCAACCTGCTGGGAGAGCGCGGCCGCGGATTCGCGAACTTCCTCCACATCCTCGACGAGGGACGCATCGCGATCGCGGCGCTGTCGACGGGTGCGGCGGAAGGGTGCCTGGAAGCGGCCGTCGACTACGCCCGCCGGCGCACGGTGTTCGGCGAGCCGTTGGCGACACGTCAGCACGTGCAGTTCATGCTGGCCCGGATGCAGCAGCGCGTGCACGTCGCGCGGCTGGCGTGGCATCACGCGGCGCGTCTGCGTGACGCGGGGGAGCCGTTCAAGACGGAGGCGGCGCTCGCGAAGCTCACGGCCAGCGATGCGGCCATGGACAACGCCCGCGACGCGACGCAGATCTTCGGGGGCAACGGCTTCATGAACGAGTACCCCGTAGCCCGTCACTATCGTGACTCGAAGATCCTGGAGGTCGGCGAGGGGACCAGTGAGGTGCAGCTGCTGGTGATCGCGCGGGCGCTGGGGGTCGCGTGACCGGTCGTGGCGCGGCACGGCGCGGTACCGTGAGATCGTGACCGCATCCGCTCGCCCCTTCGTTCTCGGACCCGCCCTGCTGTTCTGCCCGGCCGACCGTCCGGAGCGGTTCGAGAAGGCCGCTGCGCGGGCGGATGCCGTGATCCTCGACCTCGAAGACGCCGTGGCACCCGCACAGAAGACCGCCGCTCGCGGGTACCTCATCGATGCGCCCCTCGACCCCGAACGGGTGATCGTCCGGGTGAACCCCGTGGACACCGACGATTTCACCGCAGACCTCGCCGCCCTGTCGCAGACCGACTACCGCACCGTCATGGTCGCCAAGGCAGAATCGGCGAAACGGCTGTCCCGCGTCGACCCGCGGTTCGGCATCGTCGCGCTCTGCGAGACGGCGAAGGGCGTCACCGCTTCGGAGAAGATCGCCGCGCTCGAGAACGTCGCCGCCCTGATGTGGGGCGCCGAAGACCTCGTCGCCTCGCTGGGAGGAACGTCGAGCCGCAAGGCCAAGGGCGGGTACCGCGACGTCGCTCGCTACGCCAGGGCGCGCGTGCTGGTCGCCGCCGGCGCATCCGGCAAGGCGGCGATCGATGCCGTCCACCTGGACATCGCCGACGAGCGGGGGCTTCGCAAGGAGGCGTCGGATGCGGCCGCGAGCGGTTTCGCGGCGACGGCCTGCATCCACCCCGGGCAGGTGGAGGTCATCCGCCGGGCGTACGCGCCGGCACCCGGCGAGCTCGCCTGGGCGCGTGCGGTGCTCGCGGCATCCGCCGGCCAGCGTGGAGTGTTCCGGTACGAGGGACGCATGGTGGACGAACCGGTGCTCCGCCATGCCCGGTCGCTCATCCGCCGATCCGGCTCTTCGGGCTGACCGGCCGGCGGGCTGCTGCCGTCAGTGCGCCATCGGCGCGTAGTCGAGAAGACTCAGCCGGTCGCGCTCGACGAGGAAGGTGTGGAGCGATCCGTTCGCAAGGCGCTCACCGTCTCGCGGGAACTCTCCTCCGGTGGCATGACGGATCAGCTCGCGGATGAGCGCGCCGTGCGACACGACCACCAGCGACGGCGCCACCGGGAACGTCGCGCGACGCGCATCGCGAATCGCTTCACGAAGACCCGCGATCGCGCGAACGCGCACGTCGCTCCACGCCTCCGCTCCCGGGACGACCGCTTGGTTCCACGGTCCCCAGCGCTCCAGGAATTCGACGTCGGTCACGCCCTCCGCCTCGCCGTAGCCTCGCTCGCGAAGCGCCGGGTAGACGCGGGGGGAGGCGATGGCGAGTTCGCGGGCGATGATCTCGGCCGTCTCCCGTGCACGCGACAGGTCGCTGGAGGCGGCGACGACCGGTGACCCCGTCTCCAGCCGCTCCCGCAGTGCCACTCCGGCCGCCCGGGCCTGGGCGCGTCCGGTGTCATTGAGCGGTACGTCGGTCGACCCCTGAATGCGCCGAGCCGCGTTCCAGTCGGTCTCGCCGTGACGGACGAGGGTCAGTGTGGTCATCGTTCGACCTTAACCCGGCGCGCTCACCTCAGCGCGGAGAGGGCGGCGGTCAACGCCGGGAGCACCTCGGTCGTCCCCGCGTCGATCTTCACGGTCGCTTTCGCGTCGGCGCGCGTCTGCCCCCGGTTCACGATGACCACCGGTACCTTCCGTCGGCGTGCCCGCTCCACGAGGCGGACACCCGAGTTCACGACCAGCGACGACCCTGCCACGAGCAGCGCGTCGCTCGCGCGCACCAGCTGCTCCGCCTCCAGGAACTTCTCCACCGGCACGAACTCGCCGAAGAAGACGACGTCGGGCTTGAGCATGCCGCCGCAGACGCTGCAGTCCGGCACGATGAAGCCGTCACTCGAGGCGGGAAGCACGTCGCCGTCCGGACCGAGCTCCACGTTCTCGGGCACCGTGATCCACGGATTGTCGCGCTCGACTCGCGCGGCGAGATCGCGTCGGTCGAAGACCTGTCCGCAGTGCGTGCAGAACACCCGCCGCATCGTGCCGTGAAGCTCCACCACCCGGCGGCTCCCGGCGCGCAGATGCAGGCCGTCGACGTTCTGGGTGATGATCCCGCTCGCCACGCCCGCCCGCTCCAGCTCGGCGAGCGCATCATGCCCGCCGTTCGGGTGCGAGGCGGCGAACGCCCGCCACCCCAGGTGGCTGCCCACCCAGTACCGACGGCGTGCCGTCTCGTCGGTGAGGAACTGCTGAGCCGTCATGGGCGTGCGCACGGGAGCGCCTTTGCCGCGGTAGTCGGGGATGCCGGAATCCGTCGACACTCCAGCACCGGTGAGCACGGCGACCCGGCGGCCCGCGAGCGCATCGACGGCGCGGCCGAAGGCGGCCGTGGCGGCCTGATCGAGATCGAGCACGCTCGACATCGGCGCCCCTCCTCCCGCGGCATCATCCGATACGTCGTTCCGAGACTACGCCGCCCGCTTTTCGCGGATGTTACGACCTTGTCCGTGACAGCGGGCGGCAGACGCCGTGCGACAGTGGAGACGTGTCCCACGCAACAGACCCGCACGAGGCCGTCGTCGTTCCGATCGGCGACCCCGCCGACGACCGTCTCTCCGACTACCGCGACCTGACCGACGTGGCGCTGCGGCGCGTGCAGGAGCCGGCCGGCGGGCTGTACATCGCCGAATCGGCCAAGGTGATCCGCCGCGCCATCGACGCCGGCCACCGCCCGCGGTCGGTTCTCGTGCAGCCCAAATGGCTCGACGAGGTGCAGGAGCTGCTCGCGGCGTCCGGCACGACGGCACCCGTCTACGTGGTGAGCGATGCCGTCGCGGAAGCTCTCACCGGGTACGCCGTGCACCGGGGTGCTCTCGCCGCGATGCACCGCCCGGCGCTCCCGTCAGTGGCCGAGGTCGTCGCGGGAGCGCGCACTGTGCTGGTACTGGAGGACATCGTCGACCACACCAACGTCGGCGCCGCCTTCCGCGGTGCGGCAGGGCTCGGGGCCGACGCCGTGCTCGTGACTCCGCGCTGTGCAGACCCGCTCTACCGGCGCAGCGTGCGGGTGAGCATGGGAACCGTCTTCCAGGTGCCGTGGACGCGTCTGCCCGAATGGCCGGAGGCGGGCGGCATCCTGCACGAGGCGGGGCTGCACCTTGCGGCTCTCGCGCTCGCCGAGCACGCCGTCTCCCTCGATGACTTCGCCGCCCGCCGCCCCGAACGCGTCGCGCTCCTCATGGGCGCCGAGGGCGACGGGCTGTCGGGTCGGGCGCTCGCTGCCGCTGACACGGTCGTCACGATCCCGATGGCCGGTGGCGTGGATTCGCTCAACGTCGCGGCCGCCTCGGCCGTGGCGCTGTGGGCGCTTCGCTGACGGGCGTCGGCCTTCAGGCCTCTTCGCCGGGGCGTGCGGCGCGGTCGCGGGCCGGAGCGACCGTCTCGATCGGAAGCGCGTCCGGTCGCTTGGCGGTCACGTTGTCGCCCGACGACTGATGACGCAGGCGCCGCAGCACCCACGGCACCAGGTGCTGGCGGGCCCAGACGATGTCGTGGGCGCGAGCCTCACGCCACGTGAAGGCCGGGAGCGGGTCCGGCTGCATCGGCTGGAGGTCGTTCGGCACGTTCAGCGCCCGCAGCACCATGCGGGCCACTTCGTGGTGGCCGAGTGCGTTGTAATGCAGCCGGTCGTCGTCGAAGAAGCGCGGATCCTGCACCTCCTTCAGCGCCCACTGATCGGCCACGATGCAGTCGTAGCGGTCGGCGATGGCGCGGATGTTCTCGTTGTAGATCGCCACGCGGCCGCGGATGCCGCGGAACACCGGCGTGAAGTTCGTGTCGATGCCGGTGAAGACGACCACCGTCGCCCCGTTCGCCGAGAGCCGCACGACGGCATCCTCGAACTGCGCGGCGACGGCATCGGGATCGCCGCCCGGGCGGATCACGTCGTTGCCGCCGGCCGAGAACGTCACGAGGTCGGGAGAGAGAGCCACCGCGGGCTCCACCTGATCGGCGACGATCTGACCGATCAGCTTCCCCCGCACCGCGAGGTTGGCGTACGCGAAGTCGTCGACCTGTGAGCCGAGCACCTCGGCCACCCGGTCAGCCCACCCACGATGACCCGAGGTTCCCGGGATGGGGTCGCCGATGCCCTCCGTGAAGGAATCGCCGATGGAGACCATGCGCCGCCACGGATGAGGGGTCTGGTTGGGCACGTAGGGGGAGCGGCGGTCGTCGTGTGCGGGTGCGTCTGTACTCATGCTTCTTCCTCGACTCGTGGTCGCTCCCGAGGCTACCCCCGGATGCGATCCTGTGAAGGCCGTGTCGGCCGGACCGTTTAGGGTGGTCACTCGTGACAGGGGACGATCAGACGCATTTCGGCAGCTTCGCCGCCGAGCATCTGTCTCCCGCATTCCCCCAGCGCGCGCCATGGGGAACAGCGCAGAATCTGCGTGCGTGGCAGGCGGAAGCGCTGGAGCAGTACTTCTCCGCCGACGGTCCCGACGGTATCGGGAAAGGTCCCCGAGATTTCCTCGCCGCCGCGACCCCGGGCGCCGGCAAGACGACGTTCGCACTGCGCCTCGCATCCGAGCTGCTGCGGCGGAACGTGGTCGACCGCATCGTGGTGGTGGCTCCGACGGAGCACCTGAAGACCCAGTGGGCCGATGCCGCAGCCCGGGTCTCCATCCGCCTCGACCCCCGCTTCAGCAACCGACACGCCGCCCCTGCCCGCCACTACCACGGTGTCGCGGTCACCTATGCCCAGGTGGCCGTGAAGGCGTCGGTGCATCAGCGGCTCACCATGGATGCCCGCACGCTGGTCATCCTCGATGAGGTCCACCACGGCGGCGACGCGCTCAGTTGGGGCGACGCGCTCCGAGAGGCCTACGGTCGTGCGACGCGGCGCGTGCTCCTGTCGGGTACGCCGTTCCGCAGCGACACGGCACCCATCCCGTTCGTCGAGTACCACCCCAACGAGAAGGGCATTCGCCTCTCGCGCACCGACTACAGCTACGGCTACGGCCGTGCGCTGGCCGACGGTGTGGTCCGCCCCGTGCTCTTCATGGTCTACGCCGGCAAGATGCGCTGGCGCAGCCGCGCCGGAGACGAGTACGAGGCGCAGCTCGGCCAGGACAACACGAAGGACATCACGGCACAGGCCTGGCGCACAGCCCTCGACCCGGAAGGCGACTGGATCCCTGCCGTCCTGCAATCGGCCGACCGTCGCCTTACCGAGGTGCGGCAGGAGGTCCCGGATGCCGGCGGCCTCGTCATCGCGACCGATCAGACCGCCGCGCGCGCCTACGCGGCGATCCTCCGGAACATCACCGGAGAGCCCCCCACCGTCGTGCTCTCCGACGACAAGGCCGCCTCGGGCCGCATCGAGACCTTCGCGCAGTCGACGACGCGATGGATGGTCGCCGTGCGCATGGTGTCCGAAGGCGTCGATGTGCCGCGTCTGGCTGTCGGGGTGTACGCCACGAGCGCCTCGACCCCGCTGTTCTTCGCGCAGGCGATCGGCCGATTCGTTCGCGCTCGCCGCCGCGGCGAGACCGCCTCGGTGTTCCTGCCGAACGTGCCTCCGCTGCTCGCCCTGGCGGGTGAGCTGGAACGCGAACGAGACCATGCGCTCGACCGTGACACCGACGGCGACGACGGTCTCGACGACGATCTCCTCGAGGCGGCCGAACGGGAGGAGAAGGCATCCGACGAGCTCGAGCAGGAGTTCTCGTACCAGGCGCTCGGGTCTGAGGCCCATTTCGACCGGGTGCTCTTCGACGGCAAGGAGTTCGGTCAGCTCGCCGTCCCCGGCACGCCCGAGGAGGAGGAGTTCCTGGGGCTTCCGGGGCTGCTCGAACCGGAGCACGTGCATGAGCTGCTCATGCAGCGTCAGGCGCGTCAGTCCCGGCACCGGCGGGTGCGGGAGCGTTCGGCGGCAGGGGGAGCGTCGACCGAGACGGCGGCCCCCGAACTGCCCGCGCCGCTGCACCGCACCCTGCGCGAACAGCGGCAGCTCCTCAACAGCCTCGTCGGGCTTTATGCACGCCAGAGCGGTGAGCCCCACGGGGCGGTGCATGCGGAGCTGCGGCGAGTGTGCGGCGGGCCGGAGGTCGCCCGGGCCACCGTCGCTCAGCTGCAGGCCCGCATCGACGTGCTGCGCGCGCGCGTGCGCTCTTAAGCTGCGCATCCCTTCGGCGGTTCGGGGCTCCGAAATGCTGGCAATCGCCGCCCGGGGGCCGACGCGCGCGGACGCCGCGGATAGCGTGGAACCGGCGCGATCGCGCCCCTCAGCTTCCTTCTTCTCTCTCACTCTTTCGAGGACCTGTGACCAGCGCGAACACTCCCACACCGAAAGAGCCCACGGCGCGAGACCGTCGCCGCTGGGCGCAGTACCTTGTCGATGAGCGAGGCGAAGCCCGCGTGTACCGCGAGCTCGCCGAGCGCAAGACGGGTGAGGAGCGCGAGATCCTGCTCGCTCTCGCCGAGGCGGAAGGACGGCACGCCGACCACTGGATCGAGATGCTCGGTGGCGAGCCGGCGAAGCTCCCACGGGCGACCGTGAGCTCGCGGATGCTGGGCTGGATGGCGCGTCGCTTCGGGTCTATCTTCGTGCTCGCCCTCGCCCAGAACGCCGAGGCCCGCTCACCGTACGAGTCGGAGCCGTTCGCGACGGCGAGGATGGCCGCCGACGAGAAGATCCACGGGGAAGTCGTGCGGGGGCTCGCGGCTCGCGGCCGGCGCCGGCTCTCCGGAACGTTCCGCGCGGCGGTGTTCGGCGCCAATGACGGCCTCGTATCGAACCTCGCGCTCGTCATGGGCATCGGTGCGACCGGCGTCGCCCCCCAGTTCGTGCTGTTCAGCGGTATCGCGGGTCTTCTGGCCGGTGCCCTCTCTATGGGGGCCGGCGAGTACGTCTCGGTTCGGTCGCAACGGGAGCTTCTGTCGGCCACCGAGCCGAACGACCACGGCCACGATGTGCTCGCCGAACTCGACCTCGACGCGAACGAGCTGGCGCTCGTGTACCGGACCCGAGGCCTGGCGGAGGAGGAGGCGATGGCGAAGGCGCGGCACGTCGTGTCGGCCGCCCAGGCCGCCGAGAGGCCGACGACCGTGACGCAGAGCGTCTCTCTTCCCGGCATCGGCGACCACGAGGTGGTCGGCAGCGCGGTCGGCGCCGCGTCGTCGAGCTTCCTCTTCTTCGCCTCCGGGGCGATCATCCCCGTTCTGCCCTGGCTGTTCGGGCTCAGCGGCATCCCGGCGGTCGCCCTGGCCCTCGGCCTTGTCGGCATCGCGCTGATGGGAACAGGAGCCACGGTCGGTCTCCTGTCTGGAGCCCCGCCCCTTCGTCGCGCTCTGCGTCAGCTGGCGATCGGGTTCGGCGCCGCGGCGATCACGTATGTGCTGGGTCTCGTGTTCGGAGTGTCGGTCGCCTGAGCAGGCGCCGACCGGTGCGCTCCGGTCCGGGGGCTGTTCATCGGTGCCCTCGGAACGTGCTAGGCTCGATCCTCGGTTGGAGACAACCAAAACACCCAATGCGCGGGTGGCGGAATAGGTAGACGCGCTAGCTTGAGGTGCTAGTGCCCGTATAGGGCGTGGGGGTTCAAGTCCCCCCTCGCGCACAGAGAAGAAGAACCGGCCGGAGAGCGATCTCCGGCCGGTTCTTTTTTCGCGGAATGACCGCGCCGCGGGTACCCCGCGCACG
The DNA here is from genome assembly GCA_023431405.1 of Actinomycetes bacterium. GTDB lineage: Bacteria > Actinomycetota > Actinomycetes > Actinomycetales > Microbacteriaceae > Microbacterium. Next base: position 100,962 of record JAEYVZ010000049.1, on the reverse strand, counting down.
CTGGGTGTCGCCGCGGTGTCGCTCGTCGCTCAGGTAGCGTGGTGCGCATGCCCGAGCAAGACGATCTGCCCGAGGTCGTGCGCATCGCACGCGACCTGATCCGCATCGACACCACCAACTGGGGCGAGGGCCGCAGCGCCGGTGAGCGCGAGGCCGCGGAGTACGTGGGTGCGTACTTGGAGGCCCTCGGCCTGCAGACCGAGTACTTCGAGCCGATCCACCGCCGCACCAACGTCATGGCACGCGTGCCGGGGCGCGACCCGGAGAAGCCGGCGCTCGTGCTCCACGGTCACCTCGACGTGGTGCCGGCGGTCGCCGACGACTGGAGCGTCGACCCGTTCGGCGGCGTGATCCGCGACGGCATGCTGTGGGGACGCGGCGCTGTCGACATGAAGAACATGGATGCGATGATCCTCACCGCGGTCGCAGATCTCCTGCGGGCGGGGGAGCAGCCCGAGCGCGACATCATCGTCACGTTCTTCGCCGATGAGGAGAACGGCGGCGTCGAGGGCTCCCAGCTGGTCGTGCGCGACCGGGCGGAGTGGTTCGCCGGTGCGACCGAGGCGATCAGTGAGGTGGGCGGTTACTCGATCCCCGTCGGGGATCGCCGCGCGTACCTTCTGCAGGTGGGCGAGAAGGCCCTCGTCTGGCTGCGCCTGCGCGCGAGCGGCGTCGCCGGGCACGGCAGCCGTGTACACGCCGACAACGCCGTCACCCGCCTGTCCGAGGCCGTCGCGGCGCTCGGGCGCACCGAATGGCCCATCGCCCTCACCGACACGAGTCGGCAGACGATCTCCGCCCTCGCCGAGCTCTGCGGCGCCGATGCGTCCGATCCTGACGCCGTGGCCGATCTCGCGGGTCCGGCATCCGCCTTCCTGCGTTCGACGCTGCGCACGACCGCCAACCCCACGGGTCTCACCGCCGGGTACAAGCACAACGTGATTCCGGATGCCGCTGTCGCGACGGTCGATGTGCGCACCCTCCCCGGGCGGGAGGACGAGGTGCTCGCCGAGATCCAGCGCATCGTGGGCGACGACATCGTCGTCGAGGTGTCGCATCGCGACATCGGCCTGGAGGTCCCGTTCGACGGAGCACTCGTGGAGAGCATGGTGCGCTCGCTCGCGCAGCATGACCCCGGGACGCCGGTGATTCCGTACCTGCTGGGTGCGGGCACCGACAACAAGGCGCTCGCGGAGCTCGGGATCGCCGGCTACGGATTCGCGCCCTTGCGCCTTCCTCGCGAACTGGACTTCACGGGGATGTTCCACGGCGTGGACGAGCGGGTTCCGCTCGACGCGCTCACCTTCGGTCAGCAGGTGCTCGCCGATCTGATCCGCACCTACTGAGAGGCTGGAATGGGCTCCTTCTTCGACGCCATCATCCTCGGGATCGTTCAGGGACTCACGGAGTTCCTGCCGATCTCCTCGAGCGCGCACCTTCGCATCGTGGGCGAGTTCCTCCCCGCGGCGCAGGACCCCGGCGCCACGTTCACGGCGATCACGCAGATCGGCACAGAGGTGGCCGTGCTGGTGTACTTCTGGAGCCGCATCATGCGGATCATCGCGCAGTGGTTCCGTTCGCTCACCGGTCGTGTGCCACGGAACGACCCCGACGCCCGCATGGGCTGGATCGTGATCATCGGAAGCATCCCGATCGCGGTGCTGGGTTTCTTCTTCCAGAGCGTCATCCGCGACACCTTCCGCAACCTCTGGCTCGTGGCGATCGTGCTGATCGTCTTCGGCCTGCTCCTGGGCGCAGCAGATGCGCTCGGTGCACGCACGCGCGTCGAGAAGGACCTCACGTACCCGCACGGGCTCGCGCTGGGATTCGCGCAGGCGCTGGCGCTGGTGCCGGGTGTCTCCCGGTCGGGCGCCACCACCACGATGGGCCTGGCGCTCGGATACACCCGGCCGGCGGCTGCGGAGGTCGCCTTCCTGCTGGCGGTTCCGGCGGTGTTCGGAAGCGGCTTCTATGAGCTCTATCACGCGCTCACCGAAGACGGCGTGCAGGTGTTCACGCTGGCCGAGACGGCCGTTGCGACCGTCGTGGCGTTCGGGGTGGGCCTCGCGGTGATCGCCTTCCTCATGCGGTACCTGGCGCGCGGCAGCTTCCTGCCCTTCGTCCTGTACCGTCTCGGCCTGGGCGCCGTGCTGCTCGTACTCCTGTCGACGGGTGTGCTGCAGGCGTACTGAGCGGCGGCATCCGTCCGCAGGCCCTGCGGCATCCTGACGGAGGCCCTGCGGGGCGCGGTCAGCGTCGAGGGTCGTCGCGGCCGGGCTTTCCCGGACCGTCGCCGCGGCGGCGGAGGTACTTCTCGAACTCCTGGGCGATCGCGTCGCCCGATGCCTCGGGGGAGTCCCACGTGTCGCGCGTGGCTTCCAGCTGACGGATGTACTCCGTCATCTCCTCGTCGTCGGCCGCGGCCGCGTCGATCGACGCCTCCCAGGCGAGCGCCTCGGCGGGGAGGTGCCCGCGCGGCACGTCGGCTCCCGTGATCTCGGCGAGCCTGTCGAGGAGAGCGAGCGTCGCCTTGGGCGACGGCGAGTGGCCGGCCACATAGTGCGGGACGCTCGCCCACAACGAGACGGCAGGGATGCCGGCGGCCTCTCCGGCCGCGGTGAGGACGCTCAGGATGCCGACGGGGCCCTCGTAGGTGGAGCGCTCGAGCGACAGGGTCGCGCGCAGCTGCTCGTTCTCGCTGCCGGAGAAGATGGAGATCGGACGGGTGTGGGGGACATCCGACATCATCGATCCGAGCGCCACGATGCCGGAGATGTCTTCGCTGAGGGCCGCATCGACGAGCTCTGCGGCGAACGCCTGCCAGGTGCGGGCGGGTTCCACCCCGGTCAGCAGCCAGAGAGCGACGCCGTCGGTCGACCGGGGACGCCAGATCGTGGCCTCGGGCCAGACGAGACCACGGGAGCCGTCGGCCTCCTGGCGGATCTGCGGGCGCGTGTACTGGTAGTCGAAGTACAGCTCGGGGTCGACCGCGAAGGCCTTCTCGAACTCACCCGAGGCCTTCAGGTGCGCAGCGGCCGCCGAGGCCGCCTCTCCCGCGTCATTCCACCCGTCGAAGGCGATCACCAGTACGCGTCGACCCAGATCGTTCACCCCGCTCCTTCCGTTCGTGAGGCGTTCCCCACGATACGCCCGCGCCACCTCACGCGGGGGCGGGCGAGTCCCTCCCCGCAGGTCGCTCGCGCATCTCCCGGCTACGATGGTGCGGTGACGCCCTCTCTTCCCGCCGCGGTCCTGTGGGACATGGACGGCACCCTCGTCGACACCGAGCCCTACTGGATCGCCGCAGAAGCCCCGCTCGTGGAGAGCTTCGGGGGGACCTGGACCCACGAGCAGTCGCTGCAGCTGGTGGGCCTCGGGCTCGAAGACGCGGCCCGCGTGCTGCAGAGTGCGGGCGTGCGCATGGCGGTGCACGAGATCATCGACCTGCTCACCGACGCCGTGCTGGTGCAGCTCCGCCAGGACGGCATCCCGTTCCGTCCCGGTGCCCGCGAGCTGCTGCACGACCTGAGGCAGGCGGAGATCCCCACGGCGCTGGTGACCATGTCGATGAACCGCATGGCGACCGAGATCGTTCAGCTGATCGACTTCACCGCATTCGATCTGATCGTCGCGGGCGATGACGTCACGCGCCCGAAGCCCTTCCCCGACCCGTACCTCCAGGCGTGCGAGGCGCTGGGGGTGAGTCCCGCGGATGCCGTGGCGATCGAGGACTCCCCGAACGGGCTCCGCTCCGCCCTGGCCGCCGGCATCCCCTCGATCGGCGTCCCCAATGTCGTCTCTCTGGAGGGGGTCGGCGCGCACGCGCTGTGGCCCACGCTCGACGGACGCACCGCCGCAGACCTCGTCTCGTTCCACTCCGATCACCGCCGGGAGACCACCGCGTGAACACCGACCTCCGGCCGAGCGGTCCGTTCCGCTACGGCGACCGTGTACAGCTCACCGGCCCCAAGGGGCGACTCCACACGATCACGCTGCGGGAGGGCGGTGAGCTGCACACCCACCACGGCGTGCTCGCTCACGCCGATATCGTCGGTCAGCCCGACGGGTCGGTCGTGACCGGCAGCGGCGGACACGAGTACCTCGCCCTGCGCCCCTTGCTGCGCGACTTCGTCATGTCGATGCCGCGCGGCGCCGCGATCGTCTACCCGAAGGATGCGGCGCAGATCCTTGCCGCCGCCGACATCTTCCCCGGGGCGACCGTCGTCGAAGCCGGCGTCGGATCGGGCGCCCTGTCGCTCTGGCTGCTGCGTGCGATCGGCTCCGAAGGACGGCTGCTCTCTTTCGAGCGCCGCGAGGAGTTCTCCGACGTCGCGCAGGCGAACGTCGAGACCTTCCTGGGCCACTACCCCTCGACCTGGCAGGTCGTCGTCGGCGATCTGGCCGAGGAGCTGCCGGCTGCTGCGGCACCGGGCTCCGTCGATCGAGTCGTGCTCGACATGCTGGCGCCCTGGGAGTGCATCGACGTCGTCGCCGACGCGCTCACCCCTGGAGGGGTCGTGCTCTGCTACATCGCCACGGCGACCCAGCTCTCGCGCGTGGCGGAGTACCTGCGCGCCACAGGGCTGTTCACAGAGCCCGAGGCGACGGAGACGATGGTGCGCGGCTGGCACGTGCAGGGTCTCGCGGTGCGCCCCGACCACCGGATGGTCGCCCACACCGGATTCCTCCTCACCGCGCGCCGGCTCGCGCCGGGGGCGGTGCCCCCGGATGTGCGAAAGCGCGCCCTGAAGAAGCCCACGTACTCCGACGAGGACGTCGAGATCTGGACGCCGGGGGCGGTCGGCGACCGTGAGATCACGGACAAGAACCTCCGCAAGCGCGTGCGCGAGGCGCAGCGGGCCGTCGATGGCGCCCGTCGCGCGTCCGAAGGCGACGGCAGCGACACCGTAGACTGATCCGGTGCGTCGGATTCCTGCTGCTCTCGCCGTCCTCGGCCTCGCCGGTGTCGCCCTTGTCGGGTGCTCCTCGGCATCCGCTCCCGATTCGTGCGATCGTGCGAGCCACGATTCACCGGCGCTCGACCTGATCGCTCCGTCGGGCGACCCGGGTGACCCGACCCTCACGACGAAGGGTCCGGTGTATGTCGACGAGACGTCGTTCGACGACGTCACCGTCGGTGACGGCCCGGCCGTGACCTCCGATGCGCAAGACGTCGTGTTCAGCGTCACGATCGCCAGCGGTGCCAGCGGCGAGGTGCTCGTGTCGTCGCCGACGCAGGTGCAGCCGCTGTCGGGATGGGTGGAGAACTACGAGGGCCTCGCGGAGATGATGCGCTGCGCGACGGAGGGCTCGAGGATCGTCGGCGCCATCCCCTTCGACGGGATGTCGGAGCAGGCAGCCGCCAGCATGGGCCTCAAGGAGGGTGATTCGGTCGCGGTCGTGCTCGACCTCCAGCGCGTCTACCTCGCCGCCGCAGACGGTGCCCCGCAGTACAACGATCGTCCGGGGATGCCGTCTGTCGTGCTCGCACCCGACGGCACGCCCGGCATCATCGTTCCCGACGCCGATCCGCCCGCAGAGCTCGCCGTCGAGGTGCTCAAGCGCGGCGACGGCCCTGCGGTCGGCCCCGGTGACAGCATCCGCATCCATTACACGGGCGTCACCTGGGATGACAAAGAGGTCTTCGACTCCACGTGGGAGAAGGGCGCCTCGGCGGCCGTCACCCTCGACGGGGTCGTCCCCGGCTTCGCGCAGGCGCTCGAAGGGGCGACGGTCGGCTCGCAGCTGCTCGTCGTGATCCCGCCGGAGCTCGGTTACGGCGACCAGGGCACCGGCTCCATCCCGGGCGGCGCGACCCTCGTCTTCGTCATCGACGTGTTGGGCATCGACGACCCGGCGCCGACGCAGTAAACCCGACCCCTCCCTCCTGCGGCGCAAGGACGACGGCGTCGTCCCCGCCTTAGGATGAGTCGCGTGGCCAGTGAATCGACGCGCATCGCTCCTGAGGAGCGCCTCGTCAACCTCGTCGTCGCCCTTCTCGCGACCGACCAGGGGCTGACGAAGGACACCATCCTCACGTCGGTGTCCGGCTACCGCGAGCAGAGCGAGGCCGGGGCCAGCAAAGACGCGCTCGAGAAGATGTTCGAGCGCGACAAGGAGAACCTTCGCGGGCTCGGTGTGCCTATCGAGACCATCGGCGACTTCGCCGATCCCGAAGACCTGCGAGAAGCTCGCTACCGCATCCCCACGAGCGAGTACGAGCTTCCGGTCGACATCGACTTCACCCCCGCGGAGCTCGCTGTGCTCAACCTCGCCGGCGGCGTGTGGAGCGAGAGCTCCATGTCTGCGCAGGCCCGCAGCGGGCTTCGCAAGATCCGGGCTCTCGGCAACGTCGTCGATGCGCCGATCATCGGCTATTCACCCCGCATCAATCTCCGTGAGCCGGCCTTCGCACCGCTGCAGCGGGCGATCGAGCAGGCTCGGGAAGTGGAGTTCGACTACCTCAAGGCGGGGGAGCCGGCGCCGCAGCGACGCCGCATCCGTCCGCTCGCGCTCGTCGAGTATGAGGGTCGCTGGCACGTCTACGGGTTCGATCGCGACCAGGATGCCGCGCGCACCTTCCTGCTCGCGCGCATCTCGTCGCCCGTGCAGGTGACCAAGCGCGCGTTCGACCCGGCGCTGCGCGACGGGGCGGGGGAGAGGGCGCTGCGCGGACTCGAAGAGGTCGCGGCCCGTCAGCTGGCGCTCCTGGAGGTGGCTCCGGGAACCGAGGCCGCGCTCCGGCTCCACCGACGAGCGACCGCTGCGGAGCAGGGCATCCTGGTCCCTTACGTCGATGTGCACGTGCTGGCCGATGAGCTCGCCTCGTACGGCCCGGAGGTGCGGGTCGTCGATCCCCCGGGATTGCGCGACGAGGTCATCCGTCGCCTCGAACGCACTCTCGCTCTCCATGACGACTCCCGGCACGCGGCGGACAGCGAGGTGCTCGCATGAGCGAACGGCCCCTGATGGCGACCGATCGTGCGGCCCTCATCCTGCAGCTGGTGCCCTACCTCATCGGCAAGGGAGAGGTGTCGCTCGCCGAGGCGGCGGCCGAATTCGACGTCACCGAGTCGCAGATGCGCGCGATGGTCGAGAAGCTCACGGTGATCGGGCTTCCCGGCGAGGGCGGCTTCTGGCAGATGGCGAACGACCTGTTCGACATCGACTGGGACCTTCTCGACGAGCACGGCATCGTCTCGATCACGAACACCGTCGGCCTGGAGCGGACACCGCGGCTGACCGCGCGGGAAGCGGCGGCGCTGCTGGCGGGACTCCAGATGGCGGCGAGTCTGCCGGGGGTCGGTGACAGCGGAATCGTGCAGGGGCTGCTTGCGAAGCTCGCGCGCGGCGCGTCCAGCGCTCCGGCCGACGTGATCGTCGCCCCCGAGGCGGTCGACGACGTGCGGGTGGCGGTCGCCGATGCGCTGCGAGCAGGGGTCGCGGTCTCGTTCACCTACAAGGCGCCCGATGCGCCGGTGACCACTCGCACCGTCGATCCCGTCAAGGTGCACATCGCCTCGGGGCAGTGGTACCTCCAGGGATGGTGTCATCTGCGTCAGGCCATGCGCACGTTCCACCTCGACCGGGTGTCGGATGTGCGTCTCACCGGCATTCCCATCTCGCACGGGGGCGAGCGCGTCCCCGCGCTGTTCGAGCCGAGCGAATCGGATGCCGTGGTCGAACTGACCGTGCGCGCCGATGTGCTGCCGCTGCTCGCCGACTACCTCGACCGCGCGAGCGTGTCGGGGGAGGGCGAGATGCGTACGGCGCAGATCCGGGTCGCCGACGAGCGGAGCCTCAAGCGTGTGGCAGCGCGTCACAGTGGTGACGTCGAGGTTCGGGCGCCCGCGAGCGCACGTCACGCTGTCGCCGCGTGGGCCGAGGCAGGACTCGCCCAATACCGCTGATCGTCGTGCCGCCGGACGCGCTTTGCGTGTGTGCGGACCGGCGGTAACCGTGGTCGGTTACACTGGAACGACCTCCGTTCCGAGCTGGAAGAGAGCATCATGGGACCTCATGGGTGGCAGTGGCTTCTGATCCTCGCCGTCATTCTTCTGCTGTTCGGCGCGGCCAAGCTCCCTGCCCTGGCCAAGAGCGTCGGTCAGTCGGCCCGCGTCTTCAAGGGTGAGATGAAGGCCATGAAGGAAGACGACAAGCCTTCCGTCGACGCCTCGGCCCCCATCGTCGACCGCACCGCGACCACTGCCGCCGATCCGGGCGACACCCCGCGCGCGTCCTCTTAGCCTCACGCGTGGTGACCGAACGGATCGCCCGCCCGAAGCAGCCGCGGCCCGAGCGGCGAGAGAAGCGGATGTCGCTGGCGGGGCATCTCATCGAGCTGCGCAATCGGCTCATGATCGCCGTCGCCGCGATCGTGGTCGCCATGGTGGTCGCCTACTTCCTGACCGACCCGTTCATGGAGCTCATCACGCGCCCCGTGCGCGACCTCGCCGAGAGCCGCGGTGAGGAGGCGAACATCGAGGTCATGTTCACGACCATCACCGGCGCGTTCGACCTGAAGCTGCGGATGTCGTTCGCGATCGGCATCCTGCTTGCCGCGCCCATCTGGCTCTGGCAGATCTGGGCCTACATCATGCCCGGCCTCAGCCGCAAGGAGATCCGGTACACCATCGGGTTCCTGCTCGCCGCGATCCCGCTGTTCTTCGCGGGCGTGACGACCGGGCTGCTGGTCATGCCGAACATCGTGAAGCTCATGGCGGAGTTCCTTCCCGAGGGAACTGCGGCCCTCTACGACGCCAAGTACTACTACGACTTCGTGCTCAAGCTCCTGCTCATCGTCGGGATCGCCTACGTGCTGCCGGTCCTCCTCGTCGGCATGAATCTGGCGGGGATCATGTCGGGCAAGGCCATCCTGAAGGCGTGGCGCGTGGCCATCGTGATCGCGGTGGTCGTGGCGGCCATCGCGACCCCGCCGGCGGATGTCGTGTCGACCTTCCTTCTCGCCGGCATCCTGATCGTGCTCTTCTTCGCCGCCGCCGGGCTGTCCATGCTCTTCGACCGTCGCCGAGCCAGACGCGACGCGGTCCACCTCGAGCCGGGCGTCGTTTCGTGAGCGATCCGGCGTCGCGGTTCTCCCGCGCCGAATCGGCGCGCGCACATCCCCTCACCACCGCGTTCGCCGATGCACAGCGGTTCGACCTCGACCCGTTCCAGATCGCCGGGTGTCATGCGCTCGAGGAGGGACGCAGCGTGCTCGTGGCTGCCCCGACGGGTGCGGGCAAGACGATCGTCGGTGAGTTCGCGGTCCACCTGGCGATGCTGTCCGCATCGGACAAGGCGTTCTACACGACGCCGATGAAGGCGCTGTCGAACCAGAAGTTCCGCGAGCTCCAAGACGTCTACGGCGACAGCGAGGTGGGCCTTCTCACCGGGGACACGAACATCAACGGCAACGCCCGTATCGTCGTGATGACGACGGAAGTGCTGCGCAACATGCTGTACGCCGACTCCAGCGCCCTCCGCGGACTGCGCTACGTCGTCATGGACGAAGTGCACTACCTCGCCGACCGCTTCCGCGGGGCGGTGTGGGAAGAGGTCATCATCCATCTTCCTCCGGAGGTGAGACTCGTGTCGCTGTCGGCGACCGTCTCCAACGCGGAGGAGTTCGGAGACTGGCTCGACACGGTGCGCGGCGATACCGCCGTCATCGTTTCGGAGACCCGCCCGGTTCCGCTGGAGCAGCATGTGCTCGTGCGCGGAGATCTTCTGCCGCTGTTCGACGACCGGGCGGGCGTGGCGACCGCGCAGGTGAATCAGGAGCTGACGCGCATCCGCTCCGTCAAGGGCCCCACGTTCGAGAACAACCGGCGGGCGCAGCAGCTGCGTTCCTCCGGCGGCTACGAGGCGCAGCGGCGCCGGCCGCACAAGGGCGGACGGCGGCCCGTCCGCTCCGCGAACGTGCAGCGCATCGAGCGAATCGATCGCCCGGACGTCGTCGAGCTGCTGCGGCGGGCGAATCTGCTCCCCGCCATCTTCTTCATCTTCAGCCGTGTGGGCTGTGACGCCGCGGTGCAGCAGGTGCGTCGGGCGGGAGTGCGTCTGACCAGCCGCGAAGAGCGCGACGAGATCCGTCAGATCGTCGACGAGCGCACCCGCACGCTGCATGACGAGGATCTCGCGGTGCTGGGTTTCTGGGACTGGCGGGACAACCTCGAGCGTGGGGTCGCATCCCACCACGCGGGACTCCTGCCCGCCTTCAAAGAGATCGTCGAAGAGCTCTTCCAGCGCAAGCTCGTCAAGGCCGTCTTCGCAACGGAGACACTCGCGCTCGGCATCAACATGCCCGCGCGAACGGTCGTGCTGGAGAAGCTCGAGAAGTTCAACGGGGAGGCCCGGGTCGCGATCACCGCGGGGGAGTACACCCAGCTCACGGGGCGCGCCGGGCGTCGCGGCATCGACGTCGAAGGCCACGCCGTCATCCAGTGGACCGAAGGACTCGACCCGCAGGCGGTCGCGGCACTCGCCTCCCGGCGCACCTACCCGCTCAACTCCAGCTTCCGCCCCACCTACAACATGGCGGTCAACCTCATCGACCAGTTCGGCCGCCCGCGCGCCCGCCAGATCCTCGAGTCGTCGTTCGCGCAGTTCCAGGCCGATCGAGCGGTCGTCGGGCTCGCCCGGCAGGTGAAGGATGCCGAGGAGTCTCTCGCCGGCTACGCGAAGGCCATGGCGTGCGACCGGGGCGACTTCGCCGAGTTCGCCGCGATGCGGCGTGAACTGAGCGACCTGGAGAAGCTCAACCGTGCCGACCGCGCAGCGTCGGCGAAGACCCGTCAGCACCGGCAGAACGAGATCCAGGCGCTGCGGCGCAGGCTCCAGCGGCATCCGTGCCAGTCGTGTCCTGACCGCGAGAACCATGCGCGGTGGGCGGAGCGCTACAGCAAGCTGAAGCGCAAGACCGACAAGATCCGCCACCAGATCGACACGCGCACCGGCACGGTGGCACGCATCTTCGACCGGGTCGTGGACGTGCTGGCCGCTCTCGACTACGTGGTCGTCGACCGGGACGGGGTGACGCGCCTCACGGAGGCGGGGGCCACGATGCGACGCATCTACGGCGAACGAGACCTCCTGGTGGCGGAGTCGCTTCGTCGAGGTCTGTGGACGTCGCTCGATGCCCCGTCGCTCGCCGCGCTGGCGTGCTGCCTGGTGTACGAGCCGCGTCGCGACGAGGGCGGCGACCACGCTCTGCCGCGCGGGCCGTTCCGCGCGGCTCTCAGTGAGACCCAGTCGCTGTGGGCACGATTGGACGACCTGGAGCAGGAACATCGCCTGCCCGGTTCCGAGCCGGTCTCCACGGGACTCGCGCAGGCCATGCACCTGTGGGCGCGAGGCACGTCGCTCGACCAGGTGCTGGATGCAGCCGACCTCGCGGCGGGAGACTTCGTGCGGTGGGCGAAGCAGACCATCGACCTTCTCGATCAGCTGTCGATCGTCGCAGACCCGTCGGTCGCCTCGACGGCCCGCGCTGCCCTCGAGGCCGTGCGACGCGGGATCGTCGCCTACTCGACGGTATGACCGGCCCGGGGTGCGGAGATCGCATCGCCCGCGCCGCCCGTGCCGTCGCGCTCGCATAGGCTTTCTCCGTGCCCGACCACGCCCGTCCGTCGCCGCTTCCGGCCCGTCTGCCGATGTGGGCTGCGCTCCTCGTCGCCGCCGTCGGCGGCGTGGTGCTAGATCTCGCTTTCCCCGATGTGGGATGGTGGCCGCTCGCGTTCGTGGGGGTCGCGGCATCCCTCCTGTCGTTGATGGGCCGGTCGGCGTGGGGTGCGTTCGCCGTCGGCGCGGTCTTCGCCGCGTCGTTCTATCTCGTGCACATCGTCTGGATCACCCGCTACCTGGGGGTGGTGCCGTGGTTCGCTCTCGCGGGGGTCGAGACGCTGCTGAGCGCGGTCGGTGCGATCGGGATCGCGCTGGCCTACCGGTGGGTGCCGCGGCTCGCGCCCGGCCGGTGGGGGAGGCTTATCGCGCTCCCCGCTCTCGTGGCAGGCGTCTGGACGGCCAGGGAGCTGTGGCTCGGCGCCTGGCCTTACACCGGTTTCCCCTGGGGGCGGATCGGGATGAGCCAGGCGGAGAGTCCGCTCGCGCAGATCGCTTCGTGGACGGGTGTCTCCGGGCTCACCTTCCTCATGGTCTTCTTCGTCGCTGCGCTTCTGGAGGCGCTTCGTCTTCGCGTATGGCAACACCCGCTCGGTGCGGTCCCGGCGGTCGCGGCGGCGCTCCTGCTCGTCGCGACCCCCGCCTTTCCGACCACGGATGCCGGGTCGATCCGCGTCGGCGCGGTACAGGGCGACGGCCCGACCGGCTACTTCGACGAGCGCGAGCCGTACGCGGTTCTGCAGTCGCAGCTGCAGGCGACGGAGATGCTCGCAGGCGAGCAACTCGACGTCCTCCTCTGGCCGGAAGGGGGGATCGATGCCGACCCCACCGCGAACGCCGCGGTGGCGCGACTGCTCGACAGGCTGTCCGCCTCGTTCGACGCGCCCCTCATCGTGAACGCGGCCACACAGCGTGGCGACGACACCTTCAACACCTCGCTTCTGTGGGAGCACGGCGCGGACAACCCGGTCGCCTTCCACGACAAGAGCCACCCGGTGCCGATGGGCGAGTATGTTCCCGATCGCTGGTTCTTCGAGATGCTCGCCCCCGACCTCGTCGGACTCATCCAGCGCGAGTACACCCCCGGCACCAATGCCCCCTACTTCGACGTGAACGGCGTGGGAGTGGGCCTGGCGATCTGCTTCGACGTGATCTATGACGATGTCATCTGGGCGGGAGCGCGCGACGGCGCCGAGGTCTACATGTTCCAGACGAACAATGCGGACTTCCGCGACACCGATGAGAACCTGCAGCAGCTGGCCTTCGCCCGCATGCGGGCCATCGAGACCGGGCGTGCCGTCGTCAATCTGTCGACCGTAGGCACGAGCCAGGTGATCGCGCCCGACGGCTCCACGATCGATGCCCTCCCGGCGGGGGAGGCCGGGGTGCTGCTGGTCGATGTGCCCCTGCGCACGGGACTCACGCCGGCGGTGATCGCCGGCCCGGCCGTGCAGTGGCTGCTCGGCTGGGGGAGTCTTGCGGTGCTCGTCGTGGCGGGAGTCGCGGTGCGAATCCGCGCGCGCCGAGATGACGCGAAGACGCCGACCCCCGAAGGGGCCGGCGTCTTCGACGGTCGATGATGCGTCAGGCGCTCTTGCGTGCGGATCCTTCTCCGCCGCGGCGCTCACGCAGGAGCGCCAGGCGCTCCTCGAGCAGCTCCTCGAGCTCGGCGATCGTGCGACGCTCCATGAGCATGTCCCAATGGGTTCGGGGCGTCTTGTCACCGGAGTGATCGACCTCGACGACGGTGTCGCCGACACGGAGGACGGCTTCGGCGCCGCACGTGCGGCACTCCCAGGCCTCCGGAGCCTCGGCGTCTGCCGCGAACGTCAGAACGGTCTCTCGTGAACACTGCGTGCACACATACGTGAAGTTTGCGCGCTCATGGAAAACGACGCCTTCTTCGCTCTGTAGGCTCGAAGCGCCGATCCGCATGCCGCGCAGGCTGCGATCTGCCATTGTGTGGTCCTCTCGTCTCCGACAGGTATAACGCCCTCACCTGTGCGCATCATCCGAACCGCCCCTTTCGCATCACCTTTCACAGACGATGCTCAGGGGTTTCCGAGGTAGGCGGCGGGGAAGTCAGGTTATGCGCGATGCGACCACGACGCGGGCGAGGTCGGCGCGGTCGGTGACCAGTCCGTCCACCCCCAGGTCGAGCAGTCGTTCCATGTCATCCCGCTGGTTGACGGTCCACACGTGCACCTCCGCGCCCGCATCATGCACGGCGTCGAGGAGGCGCGGGGTGACCACCCGCAGCCGGCCGCGTCGCTCCGGCAGTTGGAGGGCGTCGATCCCGTCGAGTGCGCGGCGCACGAGCCGTGCCGAGCGGGCCGCGACGGCAGCGATGACCCGGCCGGTCACCCCGGTGCCGCCGGACGTCGCGGGCTCGCCTCCGGCTGCGCGTGCTGCGGCGAGCGCCGCGCGTCGACGCGCATCGGAGAAGCTCGTCACGAGCACCCGGTCGCTGTGACGGGCGACGGCGCGCCCGACGGGCTCCGCAGCATCCGCAGCCTTGACGTCGAGGTTGAACCGCAGGGTGGGGAACGCGTCGAGCGCCTGAGCAAGCGTGATGAGGCCGCCCCGGGTCGACATGAGCTCCTCGAGGTGACGTACGGAGACGTCGCGTACGGGACGCGGGTCGCCCGTGACGCGTGAGAGATCGTCGTCATGGAAGAGCACGGCGACGCCGTCGGCGGTGAGGTGGCAGTCGGATTCCACGTAGTCGATCCCCGCCGCTTGCGCGGCGGCGACCGCGGCGAACGAGTTCTCGACGATGCCCTCGGCGTCGGCAGGTACGAGCCCCCGATGGGCGAGCACGCGCGGGCCCTCGGGGCGGAACCACGGGTGGGTCACGCGGTCAGCCCTGGCCGTCCGTCGGGCTCGCCGCCTCGCTCGTGGGCTCGCCCACGGATGAGGGCACAGCGGCGGAGGAAGCCGCTGCGGGGGATGAGGGCGCTGCGGGGGATGAGGGCGCTGCGGGGGATGTGGGAACGGGAGAGGCGACGCGGGAGCTGAAACCCGAGCTGAAGCCCTTCAGCGCCTCCGTCAGTTCGCTCGGGATGATCCACAGCTTGCTCGACGAGCTCTCGGAGATCTTCGGCAGTGTCTGCAGGTACTGATACGCGAGGAGCTTGTCGTCGGGCTGCCCTGCATGAATGGCGTGGAAGACCGACGTGATGGCGGCGGCCTCGCCCTCGGCGCGGAGGATCGCCGCCTGCTTGTCGCCTTCGGCGCGGAGGATCTCGGCCTGTCGGCGTCCCTCCGCCTCGAGGATCTGCGACTGCTTCGATCCTTCCGCGGTGAGGATGGCGGCGCGCCGATCGCGCTCGGCGCGCATCTGCTTCTCCATCGAGTCCTGGATGGAGTGCGGCGGGTCGATCGCCTTCAGTTCCACGCGGGAGACGCGGATGCCCCACTTGCCGGTCGCCTCGTCGAGCACGACCCGCAGCTGGCCATTGATCTCGTCGCGGCTGGTGAGCGCCTCTTCGAGGTTGAGTCCGCCGACGACGTTGCGCAGGGTCGTGGTCGTGAGCTGCTCGACCGCGCCCAGGTAGTTGGCGATCTCATAGGTCGCGGCCCGTGCATCGGTGACCTGGAAGTACACGACGGTGTCGATGGAGACGACGAGGTTGTCTTCCGTGATGACGGGCTGCGGGGGGAACGAGACGACCTGTTCGCGCATGTCGACGAGCGGCCGCAGCCGGTCGATGAACGGGACGAGAAGGTTCAGACCGGGGGAGAGGGTGCGCTGGTAGCGGCCCAGACGTTCGACGACCCCGGCGTAGGCCTGAGGGATGATCCGGATCGAGCGGAAGATGACGACGATCACGAAGATCGCGACGACGACGAGCAGGACGACCACGAAGATCTGTCCGATGAAGGCGCCGATGTCCATTACTCCGCGCTCCTCTCTCCGGTGGCATCACCGGGGTTGTCGTGGGGGCGTACGGGAGGCGCGGATGACGGGTGCGCTGACGTCACGTCGGCTGATGTCTCCGCCCCCACCTCCACGGTGGCGCCGCGCACGGCCATGACGGTGACGCGGGAGCCCGCGACCAGTCCTGGATCGGGGCCGGTCAGACGTGCCGTCCAGGTCTCGCCGTTGTCGAGCTTGACCGATCCGGACTGCTCGACGAACGGCACCATCACGCGTCCGCCCATGCCGTAGAGCGCATCGACGTTCGTCGGCTGCAGCTGGCTGCTGCGATGCAGCGCGCGCAGAAGCAGGGGCCGGATCGTGAACAGCAGGAGTGCTGAGATGACGGCCGCGACGAGCACTTGAGCCCACCAAGGGCCGCCGATGAGGTTGACGCCGAGGCCGCCGATGAGGGTGCCCGCGGCGAGCATGAGGAAGGTGAACTCGAGAGTGAGCAGTTCGATGATGACGAACAGCAGAGCGAGTACGAGCCAGGCGATCCACAGATACTGGGTGAGGTCGGGCAGCACGGCCAGCTCCTTCCGGTGGCGCTTTCTCGAACACTAACATCCCGGTTCCCGGCCCTGTCCGGAGAATACGCGTTGGTAGGCTCGGAGCCATGTCTCACCCCATTCCTGCCGGCGCTCTCGCTGGCCGCACCGCCCTTGTGACCGGCTCGTCTCGTGGCATCGGCGCCGACACCGTCCGCTACTTCGCGCAGGCGGGCGCCAACGTCGTCATCAATTTCCGGAACAAGGCACCGCGCGCCCAGAAGCTCGCCGCCGAGCTGCAGGAGCTGGGGGTCGAGACACTGGTCGTGGGAGCAGACCTGACCGACCCGGAGTCGGTCGCGGAGATGTTCGCCGCGGTGAAAGAACGATTCGGCACTCTCGACATCCTCGTGCTCAACGCCTCGGGCGGCATGGAGGGCGGAATGGCCGAGGACTACGCCATGACGCTCAACCGCGACGCTCAGGTGAACGTGCTCGAGACCGCACTGCCGCTGCTCGACGACGGATCGCGGGTCGTGTTCGTCACGAGCCACCAGGCCCACTTCATCCGCACCACGCCCACGATGCCCGAGTATGAGGTCGTCGCCCTCTCCAAGCGGGCCGGCGAAGATGCGCTGCGCGAGATGATCCCGGCTCTCTCCGACCGCGGCGTCGGATTCGTGGTCGTCTCGGGCGACATGATCGAGGGGACGATCACCGCGACGCTTCTCGAGCGCGCCAACCCTGGGGCGATCGAGTCTCGGCGAGAGTCCGCCGGCAAGCTCTACAACGTGTCGGAGTTCGCCGCCGAGGTCGCCCTCGCCGCCGTCGAGCCGATCCCCGCAGACAACACGCGCCTCATCGGCGACGTCAGCTCCTTCGGCGGCGAGTGAGATGCGCGCCTCCGACATCGACAAGCTCGTCTCGGTCGGTCGACCCGACATCGCCCCCAACGGCTCCTTCGCCGTGTTCGCGGCGTCGCA
Source organism: Actinomycetes bacterium (assembly GCA_023431405.1). GTDB lineage: Bacteria > Actinomycetota > Actinomycetes > Actinomycetales > Microbacteriaceae > Microbacterium. The sequence continues at coordinate 83,947 of JAEYVZ010000049.1, read as the reverse complement.
CCCCGACCTGGAAGCCAACCGCAACGTCGGTCAGCTCTGGCGTGTGGAGCTCCCGGACGGGGCTCCCATCCGGCTCACCCGTGGGGTCGCCGACTCCAGCCCCCGATTGAGCCCCGACGGGCGGCAGATCGCCTTCCTCCGCGCCGACGCCAAGGGCAAGCCCCAAGTCCACGTCGTCTCGGCCGGCGGCGGCGAACCGGTGCAGGCGACGGATGCCGCTGCCGGCGTCGGTGCGTTCGCCTGGTCCCCCGACGGCGCTCGTCTCGCCTACACGGCGCGGGTGGTCGAGCCGGGACGTTACGGGAGCGTCGAAGGGCTCGATGCCGACGCGGAGTCGCCGCGCCGCATCACCGGCATCCGCTGGCACGCCAACGGTCTCGGGTACCTGAGCGACCGGCCGGCTCACGTCTTCGTCGTCGAGGCCCCCGCCCTGGACGCCGAACCGTTCTACGAACCGGCTCCGGCCGTGCGCCCCGAGGGCGCCGAGCAACCCAAGAAGCGGGTCGTCCAGCATGAGGCGCGACAGCTCACCGAAGGGCCCCATTCACACGGGGGCGTCGTGTTCACCGCCGACGGCCGCGAAGTGCTGACCGTGCCCGACGTCATCGAGTCGGAGCGGCGCGACCTCCGCTCGCGCGTCGTCGCCGTCTCCGTCGACGGAGGTGCCCCGCGCGAGGTCCTGGGATCCCACGCCGGGCTCTCGGTCGACGAGGTCTTCGTCGCCCCCGACGGCACGGTGGCCCTGCTCGCCGCAGACGTCGGCCATGAGGGCATCGACTTCGTCGCGCCCGGGGTCGCGCTGTGGATGCTCGACGGTGACGCTCCGCGCCGACTCACCGATCCCGAGACGATCGACCTCGGCGAGGTCGGCTCGCACATCGGAGTGATCGGCGACGACTTCCTCGTGCAGAACCGCACGCGCGGACGCGTCGCGCTGCTGCGCGTCACCAGAGACGGACAGGTATCCACGGTCTTCGACGGCGACGTGGAGGTCGGCGGGCATGCGGCGGCGGTCATGGCCGAGGGCGAGGAGCGAATCGTCGTCGCCCACGCCACCCCCGACAGCTTCGGGGAACTGAGCCTCGTCGGAACCGGAACGATCACCGACTTCGGATCGGCGCTCCGCGCCAGCGGCATCGTTGTTCCCGTCGAGCACGAGATCGCCGGGCGCGACGGCTATCCGATCCACGGCTGGGTGGCGACGCCCGAGGGTGCGGGACCGTTCCCCGTCATCCTTCAGATCCACGGCGGACCGTACGCCTCGTACGGCATCCATGCCTTCGACGAGACGCAGGTGCTCGTCGACGCCGGATATGCGGTCGTCTACAGCAACCCGCGGGGGAGTGCCGGTTACGGGCGGGAGCACGGCCGCTCCATCCGCCAGCGCATGGGAACGGTCGACCACCATGACGTCATCGACTTCTTCGACGGTGTCATCGCTGCCGATGAGCGCCTCGACGGCTCCCGCGTCGGCATCATGGGCGGTTCGTACGGCGGGTATCTGACGGCCTGGATCATCGCGCACGACCACCGGTTCGCCGGCGCGATCGTCGAGCGGGGCTTCCTCGACCCGGTCTCCTTCCAAGGGACGAGCGACATCGGCTCCTTCTTCGGAGACGAGTACGTGGGGGTGGATCCCGAGAGGATGGCCGCGCAGAGTCCGATGGCCGTCGTGGGCGCGGTGACCACGCCCACCCTGGTGCTCCACTCGGAGCTCGACTTCCGGTGCCCGCTGGAGCAGGCGACGCGCTACTACACGGCACTGAAGCGGCAGGGCACCCCCGCGGAGATGCTCGTGTTCCCCGGCGAAGACCACGAGCTCACGCGCGCAGGGCGTCCCCGCCACCGCACGGAGCGCTTCGGCGCGGTGCTCGAGTGGTGGCAGCGTCACCTCCCCGCATCCTGACGCCGAAGCGGCGAGTCAGATGACGAGGGCCCCGAGGATCCGATCCCCGGGGCCCTCATCGATCAGACGGGTGCGTCACTTCCCGAACGTGAAGGCGCGCACGATCTGGATCACACCGAGCACGACGGCCGAGATGCCGAAGATCCACCACAGCACGATGGCGCCCCACAGCGGCGAGAACAGCAGGGTGATGCCCGCGATGATGCTGATGATGGCGAAGAAGATGGTCCACGCCTTCGACGCCGAATCGCTGAGCGTCGACAGGGAGACGACGCCTTCCATGATCCACATGACGCCGACGAGGATGCCGACGAAGGTGGCGAACCAGGCGGTCGTCACGCCGAGGTTCGCGAACGCGATGATGCCCGCGACGATGAACAGCACGCCGAGCACGATGTAGCCGATGCGCGACCATCCGCCGCGTCCGCGGGAGAAGATGCCGAGCCCGATGTACACGAGCCCTGCCGCGATCGCGTAGATCGCGAAGATCGCCGTGACGACCGCTGCCGTCTTTGCGGGCCACACAAGGATGAGGACGCCGAGGACGATGAGCAGGATGCCGCCGAGCCCGAAGGCGGTGCGGATGCCGTTCACCTCGGACCGTTCGACAGGTGATGTCGTTGACATGATGAGCGCCTTTCTCGAGGGTTCGCGCTACCTGGGAATTCCCTGGGGAACATGGCCAGGATAGACCCGGCGTGCCTCACGCGGGGGAGTGCGTCGCCGACGTGTCGTCGGCTACGGGCTCAGCAGCCAGGTGACGACCAAGAGCACGGGGACGCAGCCGAGGGTCGTGACGAACACGGCATCACGGGCGATCGGCTCTCCGATCTCGAACCGCTGCGCGTAGTTGAAGACGTTCTGGGCGGTGGGGAGCGCTGCCAGCACGGTCACGATCAGCGTGTCGCCCGCGGACAGCCCGAAGACGAATCGTGCGAGCGCCCACGCCGTCACCGGCATGACGATCAGTTTGAGCGTGCTGGCCAGGAGGACGTCACGCCTGCGGTCACCCGTTGCGAGCACCCGCCGACCGTGCAGTGAGAGGCCGTAGGAGATCAGGAGCACGGGCACGCAGGCGTCGGCGATGAGCCGGAGCGGTTCGAGTACGAGCGGCGGCATCGTGATGCCGGATACGGCGAACAGGACGCCCATCACGGAGCCGATGACGACCGGGTTCGTGACGGTGCGCCGCAGGATCGGCAGGGGTCGCCGGTGGCCGGTCGTGACCGCCTCGAAGATGGCCATCGAGATCGGGGTCATCACGACGAGTTGCAGCAGGATCACGGGCGCGGGGTACGCGGCGCTTCCCAGCAGGTAGAGCGAGAGCGGGATGCCGATGTTGTTCGAGTTCACCTGGCCGGAGGAGAGGGTGCCGATCAGTGTCTCGCCGACTCCCCGGCGCCACCACAGTCGGGCGATCAGCGCATACACGGTGAACACGGCGAGCGCGGCGAGCGCAGAGACGGGGAGAAGAGCGGAGAAGAGCGTTCGCACGTCGGCTTGCGACAGCACGACGAAGAGCAGGAACGGGGAGAGGACGAAGAAGGTCAGCCGCCCGAGCACGAAGGGCCCGTGGGGGCCGAGGAGGTCGATCCGACCGATGATCCAGCCCACGACGATGGCCAGGCCGACGACGGCGAAGCCCGTGAGCACCTCCAGCACGATCCAGAGCCTACGGGGTGAGCCGTCCGCTGATGAGCGCCGTGAAATTGATATGCTAAAATTTTAGAATGAAGAAGCGCCCAGGAGCGTCTGGAGTGGGCGCACGGACCGACGGGGAGCGGACATGAGCGGCGGAGCCGAGACGGCCAGGGGAGTGCAGGCCACCAAGGGAGTGCAGGCCAGGGATGCTGCGCTCGACGTCATCAAGGGTCTCGCCATCATCTGCGTGCCGCTGGTGCACGTGTGGCGTGGTGCGGAGGCGGCCGGGCTCATCACCGACCCGCTGCTGTATCGCGTGTTCGACACGTTCTTCTGCATGTGGGTGCTCACGGTCTTCGCCTTCGTCGCGGGGCTCTTCATCGAGCGGGGAATGCGCCGCGACGGCGCCGGGATGTATGCGCGTCGCCGCATCCTGGAGTTCGCGTGGCTGTATGTGGTGTGGTCGCTTCTGAACAACCTGTCGAACCTCGTGGGCTCGAAACTGGCGAACACCCCGGTCACCCTGGAGCAGTCGTTGGCGCTCTGGGCGCCTCGCGCGCAGATGTGGTACCTCGGCTGGATCGCTCTCATGGTCGCGCTCGCGGCGGTCGCCCGGCCGTGGGAGTCGCGTGCCCGCTCTGTGGTGGCGCTGTCGCTCGCCGCCGCAGGAACCGTCGCGTGCTGGGGGCTCAACGGGCCTGTGCTCGGAACGCTCGGGCTCGGCATCTCCCTCGCGTTCTTCCTCGGGGTGTGGACGCGCTCCGATCGAGCGCTGGTGCTGCTTCGCAACGTTCCCACGTGGACGCACGTGACCTTGGGGGTGATCGCCGTCTGCTTCTCGGTCGGGGTCATCACCCTGATCGAGATCACCCCGCCGACATACGGCGGCACCGGGCGCACGATTGCGACCGTGGCTCTGGGCATGACGATCGCGCTCGTCTCGAGCGTAGGGATGATGCAGCTCGGAACAGCGATCGCGCGCACGCGTCTGCGCACGCCCCTCGCAAACCTCGGCGCGACGAGCATGGTCATCTTCCTCGGTCACCTTCTGTTCACCCCGACGGTGCGGATCCTGCTCATGCAGGTCGGCGTCACCGACCTCGCGGTGAATGTCCTCGTCGGCACGGTGGCGGGAATCGTCGGCCCCCTGCTGATGATGCAACTCGCGCGCAGGTGGCGGATGTCGTGGCTGTTCGCCGCGCCCGGATGGCTCATGCGATGGGCCGACCGTACTCGCGCCCGCACCGCGATGGGCGCGCCGGTATCCGCCTGACCGGTCGCCCCCGGGCTCACTGCGGGTCTACAGTGGTCGGGCTCACGCGTCGTTGCGGCGCAGACCACGGGGGAGACGGACGATGAAGCTGCTGCTGACATCGGGTGGCGTGACGAACGACAGCATCCGGCGCGCCCTGGTGTCGATGCTCGGCAAGCCGATCTCCGAGAGTGCGGCTCTGTTCATCCCGACGGCGCAGTGGGGGCAGCCGGCGTGCAGCCCGCAGACGGTGTGGCGGTCGACCTCGGGCTCACGCGACGACGACGCTCTCGTCGGCCTCGGCTGGCAATCGATCGGAGTACTCGAACTCACAGCCCTCCCGCTGATCCCTCGTGAACGCTGGATGCCGTGGGTTCGTGACGCCGATGTGCTTCTCGTCGATGGCGGCGAGGCGCGCTTCCTCGCGAACGGGATGCGGGAGTCCGGCCTCGCCGACATGCTTCCCGAGCTGTCCGGAACGGTGTGGTTGGGCGTGAGCGCCGGCAGCATGGTGCTGACGCCGCGCGTCGGTCGAGAGTTTCTGGACTGGCAGCCCGACGGTCCGGACGACACGCTCGGCCTGGTGGACTTCTCGATCTTCCCGCACCTCGACTATCCGGGATGGTCGGGCAACACCTTCGACGCCGCGAAGAGATGGGCGGCGCGGATTCCGGGGCCGTCGTACGCGATCGACGACCAGACCGCGATCACCGTCAGCGATGGAGTCGTCGACGTCGTGAGCGAGGGCCGCTGGCATCGCTTCGACCGGTGATGCCGAGGGTGCCGCCGGCGGCAAAGTCTGGTGCAGAGCTGGGCACGGTGCGGAGGAATGCATTTGCCGATAATGCACATTATGTCAACTCGCGCCACGATGGCCGAGAACCCCTGGTCTCTACGGGTGGGAACGCCCCTCTTCCCCGGGACTTCTTCATGGCTCGGCCGATGCGAGGTCCCGCGCCATCAGGTGCCGTGGACTACGGCGATCAGCCGCCGATTCCGCCGCCACGACGCTGATCGAGTTGCGCGTTGAACTGCTCGCTCGGAGCGGCTGCCGCATCACCGGGCCGGGTTCTGCGCGTCTCGTAGGTCTCGCGCTCCGGTCGGACGAACTGCACGACCGTCTGCCACAGTGTCTTCTTGGGTGACATCTTCGCTCCCGTCGTTGACGCGATCCTACGGGCCGCAGAGTGGTGCGACGTTCGGGGCGGTCAGCGCCGGTGCACCCGTGCTCACCGTCTCCTCATGGCGGGTGCTCCCCCGCAGCGACAATCTCTGGGGGGACGGTTTTGCACCGAAGGGTGAGTGTCGCGCGGCGCAGCTGACTGTTTCGGACCGCGATCATCGGGCGCCGGGCCATGCCTGCGGCCCAGAATCGATGCAGAAGGGAGGCGCCATGATCTCGACGCTCAACGGCATCGTCGACCACATCGAGGCGCACCTCACGGACGAGGTCGACATCGCGGTCCTCGCCCGTCGGGGTGGAACGACCGAGTATCACCTGCGACGCATGTTCTCGTCGCTGGCAGGGATGCCCCTGTCGGAGTACGTGCGGAGACGGCGCATGACCATCGCCGCCACCGACCTCGTCAGCGGCGACGACATCCTCACCGTCGCCACGAGATTCGGCTACGGGTCGGCGGAGGCGTTCGGACGGGCCTTCCGTGCCGTCCACGGCGTCAATCCGTCGACGGTGCGTCGCGACGGCGGCCCCCTTCGCGCCCAACCACACCTGCGATTCCGCCTCTCGGTGGAAGGAAGAACACCCATGGACACCCGAATCATCGATCGCCCCGCCTTCCGACTCGTCGGCCACGCCGCGCGCGTGCCCCTCATCCACGCGGGGGTGAACCCGCATATTCAGGCTCACGTCGCGGCCCTCCCCGCGCGGGAGCACGAGCGGCTCAAAGCGCTCAGCGACACCGAACCGTCCGGCATCCTTCAGATCACCGACGACGTCGACCCCGACGACGCGGAGGGCACGGAACTCACCTACCTGCACGGCGTCGCCATCGGCGCCGACAGTCCCGTGCCGGGAGACCTCGACGTGATCGACGTGCCCGCCGGTGCTTGGGCCGTCTTCCGCAGCTCGGGCGACTACCCCACCGCCCTGCAGGACACGTGGGCGGCGACGGCCACCGAGTGGTTCCCGTCGAATCCGTGGCGGCTTCGGCCAGGTCCGTCGATCGTCGCTGTGCTCGAGCGCGCAGCCGACTTCCGGACAGCGACGTGCGAGCTGTGGCTTCCCGTCGAGAGGGAGGAAGCGGCGCCCCTCCCCTGACCGCCGCTCCCCCGCGTGTCAGGCCGAGCCTCGACTGCCCCTGTCGGATGCCGGTGCGCGTTCGATCTTGCCCTGCAGCACGCGGCGCTGCGGCTCGTTCACCGTCAGCGCGAGGGCCGCCGCGAACTCCTCGCGTGCCTCGGCGTCGCGGCCGAGCCGCCACAGCAGCTCACCCCGCACGCTCGGAAGGAGCGCGGAGCCCTTCAACTGGCCTGACGCCTCGATCTCCTGCACGACACGAAGTGCGGATGCCGGTCCCACCGCCATCGACAGCGCCACCGCACGGTTGAGCTCCACCACGGGGCTCGGCGCCAGACGCCCGAGTGCCTCATACAACACGACGATGGCCCCCCAATCGGTGTCGTCGACGTGGGCGGCGATGCTGTGCTGCTCGGCGATGGCGGCTTGGAGGGCGTACGCACCGCGACTTCTTCCGCGGGTCGCCGCGAGGCGATCCGCCCGGCGCAGCGCCGCGCGCCCCCGCTCGATCTGCGCCCGGTCCCATCGGCTGCGGTCCTGGTCGGCCAGGAGCACCGCATCGCCGGCAGCGTCCTCCCGTGAGGCGAAGCGTGCGCGCTGGAGCTCCATGAGAGCGACCAGCGCCGCAGCCTCTGGCTCGTGCGGGAGGAGTCCCTCCAGTACGCGGCCGAGCCGCAGGGCTTCGTCGGCCAGGTCGGCCCTCACCCACCGCTCCCCCGTGGTCGCCGCGTATCCCTCCGTGAAGATGAGATAGACGACGCCCATGACCGCGCTGAGCCGGCCGTGCCACTCCGCGGGATCGGGCGTCTCGAACGGCACGCGAGCCGCCCCGAGCGTCTTCTTCGCCCGGGTGATGCGGGCCTGCACGGTGGCGACCGGCACCAGGAGCATGCGGGCGATCTCGGTCGTCGTGAGGCCCCCGACCACCCGCAGCGTCAGGGCGATCTGCGACTCCCTCGACAGTGCCGGGTGGCATGCGGTGAAGATGAGGCGGAGCAGGTCGTCGTCGATCGGCTCCCACTCCTGCTCCGCCGCCTCGCTCAGGTCGTGGGCGAGGGTGCGATGGCGCTCGTCAAGCCTTTCCCTCCGTCGCCACGCATCGATCGCACGTCGTTTCGCCGCCGCCGTGAGCCACGCGCCCGCATTGCGGGGAATCCCGGCCGCCGGCCACGATGCGAGCGCCTCGGCGAGAGCGTCCTGCGCGACATCCTCGGCTTGCGACATATCGCCGGTCATGCGGGCCAGCGCACCGACGATACGCGGGCCCTCTATGCGCCAAACGGCCTCGATCGTGCGGTGGACGTCGAGGGGCATCAGCGGCTCTCGAGCTCCTCGCGCCAGCCCGCTTCCTTCTTGATGTACTCGTTGTCCGCGTAGTCGGCGAAGTCGCTCTCGTCGGTCACGCGACGCACCTCGAGCTTGTTGCCCGGGCCGAGGGGGCAGCGCTTCGCCCACTCGAGCGCTTCCTCGGGGGTGGCGGTCTCCAAGATCCAGAAGCCGTTGAAGAGCTCGTGCACCTCCCCGTAGGGCCCATCGCTCACCAGCGGGCCGTCCTCGGCGGTGAACTCCACGACGTACCCGGCCTCGGGAGCGAGGCCGTCGCCGGCGACCAGCACCCCGGCCTTCATGAGCGACTCGTTGTAGGCGCCCATCGCGTTGATGACTTCCTCGAAGTCGAGCTCCTTGTAGGTCTCGACCGCGTCGGCGGTCGCTCGCATGATCAGCATGTGCTTCATCCGTGTCTCCTTCGTCTTCGGCCGGGGACGGCGCCTCGACCCGAGTGCTCCGTGCACTCCTCACTATGACGTCGAACGGCGCGAGGCGAAATCGACATCGAGTTCACGTCAGCGGAGTCCACCCGAGCGGACGGGGCCCCACTGCCTCCGCTCGGGCGACATCCTCTGCGCGTGACCACCCCTGTGCCTCGCCGTCCCGGTCGAATCCGCCCCGGGCGAGCCTCAGCCCGACGTCTTCGTGGCTCATCCGTGGCCCACCGCCGCGGCGGGTCGAGGCGCGGACGCTCCATGCGTCGTCCGCGAACCCTCCCCCACGAAACACGCGGTAGTCGCCGTAGCGTGCCGGATCGAGAAGATCCCAGCACCACTCCCACACGTTGCCGAGAGTGTCGAACAGCCCGTTGAGGTTCGGGACCTTCCCTCCCACATCCTGTGGCGCGCTCACGCCGTCGGCGGCGGTCCAGGCGATGTCGCGCAAGGGTCCGTAATGCGGCGCCGTCGAACCCGCGCGGCACGCGAACTCCCACTCGGCTTCGGTGGGGAGGCGATACCCGTCTGCGTCTACGTGCCAGGTCACTTCTTCGCCGTCGAACGCGTAGGCAGGGTCGAGCCCTTCCCATTCGGATGCCGCGTTGCACAGCCGAACGGCGCGCAGCCACGACACATCCGTCGCGGGGCGTCGCGGGTGGGCGGCCGTCTCTCCGAGCAGCTCCCCCATCAGCTCCTCGGTCACCGGATACACCGCGATCTCGAACGGTTCCAGCGAGACCGTCCGGCGGAGCTTCCTCCGGGCATCGTGCAGCTCGACGGTTCCGCCGGGCAGCCTCGCCATCTCGATGTCGTTCACCTCGGGAACTCTACGCGCTCGTCGGTGCGCGCACCCGATCGGGCGCCGCCGCAGAGATGTCCGATGAGTAACGTGGGGTGGGTGCCGTCTGCCGCCGTCTTCCGCACCCCCGGGGCCCGAGCCTGGATCGTCTGGACCGTGGGCGTGGCGGCGTACGTCCTCGCTGTCACCAATCGCACCTCGCTGTCGGCGGTCGGAGTCGACGCCGCCGAGCGGTTCCACGCCGACGCGGCGACCCTGTCGCTGTTCGCGGTGGTGCAGCTCGCCGTGTATGGCGGGATGCAGCTGCCCGTCGGGGTTCTGCTCGACCGGTACGGTGCGCGACCGATCATGGGGATCGGCATGGTGCTCATGGCCCTCGGTCAGCTCACGATGGCGCTGTCCCCCAGCGTCGGCGTGGCCATCCTCGCCCGTCTGCTCCTGGGGGCGGGCGACGCGGCGATCTTCCCTGGGGTGCTCCGGCTGATCGCCCTGTGGTTCCCTGCCCAGCGCGCCCCGCTGATGGTGCAGCTCACCGGCATCCTGGGGCAGGCCGGTCAGCTCCTCGCGATCGTTCCGCTTGCTCTGCTGCTCCATTCCACGTCGTGGTCGGTCGCGTTCGGGAGTATCGCCGGGCTCGGGGTGCTGTTCGCGGTGCTCGTCTTCGCGCTCGTCCGCAACCGGCCCCCGGAGCTTGCCGCCGACGTCTCGGTGAACACCGACACGGGCGCCATACGCGTCGTGACCTCCGCCGTCGACACCGGTGTCGGCATACGAGCGGCGTGGGCGCACCCGGGAACGCGCCTCGCCTTCTGGTCGCATTTCACGGCGCCGTTCGCCGGGACGGCCTTCGTGCTGCTGTGGGGGATGCCGTTCCTCACCGCGGGCGAGGGGCTCTCGACCGCCGCGGCCGCCTCGATCATCTCGCTCTACGTGGTGGTGGGGATGGTCATCGGGCCAGTGATGGGTGAGATCTCCCGTCGCATTCCCCACCTCCGCTCCCGCGCATTGGTGCTGCCGTCGATCGCGGTGCAGATCGTGGCGTGGCTGGCGGTGATGGCCTGGCCCGGCGAAGCGCCGCTGTGGCTTCTGTGCGCGCTCGCCGTGGCGCTGGCCATGGGAGGCCCCGCCTCGCTCGTCGCGTTCGACCACGCACGCACGCACAACCCGGCCCACCGCCTCAGCACCGCCACCGGACTCACGAACGCAGGCGGATTCCTCGCCGCCCTTCTCGCGATCCTCATGATCGGCCTCGCGCTCGACGCCCAAGGGGCGGGAACCCCGGAGACCTATTCGAACGAAGCGTTCCGGCTCGCCTTCCTCACGCAGGTGCCGCTGTGGGCCGTCGGATGGGCCTTCATCGTCATCGAGCGGCGGCGGACCCGCATCCATATCGGTATGGACGCGCCGCGCCGCCGCTCGTGACGGTGGATCGGATCGTGACGGTCAGACGACCGTGTCGCCGGAACTGCTCTGCTCTGTGCGGGTGACTCGCTCCCCCGCCACAGGGTCGACCGTGCGTGTGACCGACTCCGTCGACCGGCGCCGCAGCACGAGCACCAGGCCGATGATGAAGACGACCACGCCGGCCGCCATCAGGATGTAGCCGATCATGTCGAGGTTCACGAACTCGACATCCACGTTGACGGCATAGACGAGAATTGCGCCGATCACGAAGAGGGCGATACCTGCTCCGATGCTCATGTGGCACTCCAATCGTTGGGTTGCCTCATCATGGCCCGGGGACGGGCGACCGGTCACGACCCTTGACACGCACCCGCGAATCGTGGTTACGGCAGATCTCCGCCCGCATCCGCAGCCGTCGGTGCGGGAAGCACCTCCACCCACTCGCCGTACTTGGGTGGGCGGCCGTCGCCCGACGAGGTCCGCGTGACGCGCCTGCGCACCCATGGGCCGAGATGCTCGCGGAAGTACTCCGCGCGGGCGAGCCGCGCGGCCTCGGGCAGCGGCGGCAGCGACCACCAGCCGTCGGGCACGCGCTCCCCCAGCGCTTCGAGCACCCGCGCGGCGACGCGGTGATGGCCGCGAAGGTTCATGTGCAGCCGGTCTTCCGACCAGTACGACGGGTCGGACAGCTCGGCGTCGGGCCAGTTCAGGGCGCGCACGACATCGGCCCGCTCCCCCAGTCGCTGCACGACTGCGGCTGACATCAGGTCTCCGCGGCGTTGGATGACGCGGCTCAGCGGCAGCTGGCCTGACGGGTTCGCTCCAGACAGCAGGATGAGCGTCACCCCCTCCTCGTCGCAGCGACGAAGCACGTGGCTGAATGCGTCGGCGATGTGCGAGATGGAGGTGCGCGGTCGCAGCATGTCGTTGCCGCCGCCGTTGAACGACAGGTGCGTCGGGCCGAGGGCCAGAGCCCGCTCGAGCTGTTCGCTCACGATCGGCCAGACGAGCTTCCCGCGGATCGCGAGATTCGCGTACTCGATCTTCTCGCCGCGCGAATCCGCCCAGCCCTGAGCCACGAGATCCGCCCACCCGCGCACGGTGCCGTCGGGCCTCTCATCGCCCACCCCTTCGGTGAAGGAGTCGCCGATCGCCACGAAACGCACGGATGCCATGCGCTCCAGCATAAGAGCCGTTCAGCGGTCGTCGAGCGCCTGCCCACGCACGTCCACGAGTCCCCACGCCGAGGCGGCGGCGATGGCGAAGAAGGTCGCGAACACGACGAACAGGAGCGGTGCACCACCCAGCGCCAGCAGCGGCGGAACCGCCAGCGGCGCAACGATCGAGGCGATGCGGCCGATGCCTGCCGCCCACCCCGAGCCGGTCGCGCGCAGCGACGTCGGGTAGAGCTCCGGGGTCACCGCATACAGCGCACCCCATGCGCCGAGGTTGAAGAACGACAGCGCCATGCCGGTCACGATGATCGCCGTCTCCCCCGTCGCGGTTCCGAAGAGCACCGCGGAGCCGGCGGAGCCGAGGAGGAACACCGACAGGGTCACGCGGCGCCCCCACACCTCGATGAGCCATGCCGCCACCGCATAGCCCGGCAACTGGGCGAGCGTGATGATGAGGGTGAAGCCGAACGACTTCACCAGTCCGTACCCCTGGGCGAAGAGGATCGTCGGCATCCAGATGAAAGCGCCGTAGTAGGCGAAGTTCACGCAGAACCATACGAGCCACAGGCACACGGTGCGAACGCGGAACTCCGAAGACCAGAGCGCTCGCAGGCGCTCGCGCGACGAGCGGGCGGCCGGCTGTGCGACGTCGCCGTCGCGACGGCGGGCGCCCGCGCTGCCCACCGATGCGGACGCCTCGAAGGCCGCGACGATGCGGTCTGCCTCCGCATGGCGCCCCTGACGGCTGAGCCACCGCGGAGACTCCGGCAATGCCCACCGCACCACCAACGCGTACACGGCCGGTACCGCGCCGATCGCGAAGGCCCAGCGCCAGCCGTCGTCACTGGAAGGGATGACGAAGAAGCCGATCAGCGCGGCGGCTGTCCATCCGACGGCCCAGAAGGCCTCCAGCACGACGATGATGCGCCCCCGCATGCGTGCCGGGGCGAACTCGCTCACATAGGTGCTCGCGACCGGGAGCTCCGCGCCCAGCCCGAGTCCGACGAAGAACCGGAAGACGAGCAGGAGGACGAGGCCGCCGACGAGCGCGCTGGCGCCGGTCGCGACGCCGTACACGAGGAGTGTGGTGGCGAACACGGCTCGCCGTCCCCACCGGTCGGCGAGAAGGCCGCCGACGCTTGCGCCGACGGCCATGCCGACGAAGCCCGCGGACGCGATCCATGAGGCCTGTTCGGCGGTGAGGCTCCACTGGGCGATGAGCGCGGTGATGATGAAGGAGACGAGTCCGACATCCATCGCATCCAGCGCCCACCCCGCACCCGATCCCGTCAGCACCCGGAGGTGGCGACGGGTGAAGGGCAGCGCGTCGAGGCGTGAGGAGATGCTCGACACCGACGAGTCCGGCTCGACGGGCGCGGCAGAGGGTTCGACAGGGGTCATGGACGAAATGCTACGGATGCCGCGGGGCCTGCGTCACTCGGCGAGGAGTTCTCGGACGCGAGGGGCGACCTGCGTCCCGTAGAGCTCGATCGAGCGCATGAGCCGCGCGTGCGACAGCGGGCCGTTCGAGAACTTGAGGTCGAAGCGATCCGCACCGAGCGTTCGGATGGTGTCTGCGATCTTCCGGGCCACGCGTTCCGGCGACCCCGCGTAGACGGAGCCGGTGGGACCGACGTCGTGCTGGAACTGCAGGCGGCTGTAGGGAGGCCAGCCGCGTTCGGCGCCGATGGCGTTGCGGTTGAGCTCCATCGCAGGATAGAGCTCCTCCCACGCCTGCTCGTCGGTGTCGGCGATGTGTCCGGGCGAGTGGATGCCGACCGGCAGCCGTCCATGGCCGAAGGAGTCGACGGAACGGTGGAACAGGTCGACGTACGGACGGAAGCGCGCGGGCTCGCCGCCGATGATCGCGAGCATGAGGCCGTACCCGTAGCGGGCGGTGCGCACCACCGACTCCGGCGAGCCGCCGACGCCCACCCACGCGGTGAGTCCGTTCTCGGTCTTGGGATACACATCGGCATCCTTGAGAGCAGCGCGGGTCGTTCCCTGCCAGGTGACGGGCCGCTCCTTCATGAGCTCGGCGAACAGACCGAGCTTCTCTTCGAACAGCACCTCATAGTCGCTCAAGTCGTAGCCGAAGAGGGGGAACGACTCGATGAAGGAGCCGCGCCCGAGGATCACCTCGGCGCGGCCGCCGGAGACGGCGTCGAGGGTGGCGAAGCGCTCATAGACGCGCACCGGATCGTCGCTGGAGAGCACGGTCACCGCCGTGCCGAGGTGGATGCTCTTGGTGCGCGCCGCCGCGGCCGCGAGCACGATCTCGGGGCTCGAGACGGCGAACTCGTGCCGGTGATGCTCACCGACACCGAAGAAGTGGAGTCCGACCTCGTCGGCGAGCACCGCCTGGTCGACGGTGTTCCGGATCGTCTGCGCATCGGTGAGACGCTCGCCGTCGTCGCCTTCTGTGACGTCGCCGAATGTGTCGAGACCGAACTGGACCGTGCTCATGTGATGCCGCCCTTCCGACGGGTCTTTTCTATTCCGGCGAATGGAACGTCGCGGCGGGAAGACTCATTCCCGGCTCGTTCGGGCGGGCGCTTTCGTTCCGCCGTCGCGATCGTCCCCACGCGAGGCCCCCGCGGCGTCGTCGTCGAGCGTAGCGTGGGCGACATGACCCGTTTCGCAGGGCGCGAGGATGCGGGGAAGGACCTCGCACGGTCGCTCACGCGGTGGCGCGACTCCCCCGATGCCGTCGTGGTCGGAATCGTCCGCGGCGGTGTCCCGGTGGCGGCGGCCGTCGCTGCCGCCCTCCATCTGCCACTGTCAGCGGTCGCGGTGCGGAAACTCGGCCTGCCGGGGCGCGAGGAGGTGGCCTTCGGAGCGATCGCCGAAGGGCTCCGTGTCATCCATCGGCCCACGGGAGCGGCGCCGCACGTGAGTGCGTCCGACCTCGCTCGCATCGAGGCCCGAGAGCGGGCTGTGCTGGAGGAGCGCGATGCGCTGCTCCCCGTCACGGCACCTGTCGAAGGGCGCACGGCGATCGTCGTCGACGACGGGATCGCCACAGGCGCGACCGCCGAGGTCGCCTGCCGGGCGGTGCGGGCACGCGGGGCGCGGGAGGTCGTCTTGGCGGCACCGGTCGCCCCCGAAGGCTGGGTGCCGCCCGCAGGTGTCGCCGACCGCTGGGTCTGCCCGCATCCGCAACGTGAATTCTGGGCGGTCGGTCAGTTCTACGACGACTTCTCCCCGACGACCGACGCCGAGGTCGTGCGGCTCTTGAGCCACGCCGACCCCGGCGCCGGGGAACGCTGATGCGTCGGGCGGACCGGTATCAGTCCTGGGCGAGCGCCATGCGCAGCGTGTCGAGGCCGACACCGCCGAGTCGCAGCGCGCGCATGTGGAAGCGCTTGATGTCGAAGTCGGCGCCCTCGCGCTCGGCGACGTCGTCGCGGATCTGCTCCCAGATGCGCTGACCGACCTTATAGGAGGGGGCCTGGCCCGGCCAGCCGAGGTAACGGTTCACCTCGAACTGCACGAACTGGTCGGACATGTTGACGTTGCGACGCATGAACTCGAGCGCGTAGTCGGCATCCCACGTGCCGTTGCCGTCGAGGCGAGGCTTCTCGAGGTGCACACCGATGTCGAGCACGACGCGGGCCGCACGCATCCGCTGACCGTCGAGCATCCCCAGCCGGTCGGCAGGGTCGTCGAGGTAGCCGAGCTGCTCCATCAGGCGCTCCGCGTACAGCGCCCAGCCCTCGGCGTGGCCGCTGGAGCCGGCGAGGAGCCGGCGCCACGAGTTGAGCTCGGCGCGGTTGTACACCGCCTGGGCGATCTGCAGGTGGTGACCCGGGACGCCCTCGTGGTACACGGTCGTGAGCTCTCGCCACGTGTCGAAGGATGTCACGCCCTCCGGCACCGACCACCACATCCGCCCCGGCCTTGAGAAGTCGTCCGTCGGTCCGGTGTAGTAGATCCCGCCTTCGTTGGTCGGGGCGATCATGCATTCGAGTCGCTTGATCGGCTCGGGGATGTCGAAGTGGGTCTTCCCGAGCTCCGCGACCGCGCGGTCGCTGGTCTCCTGCATCCACTTCTGCAGCGCATCCGTGCCGTGGAGCTTGCGCGCCGGGTCGGACTCGAGGAACGCCACGGCCTCTTCGACGCTCGCTCCGTCCTTGATCTCGCGTGCGATCGACTCCTGCTCGGCCACCATGCGGGCGAGCTCCTCGATGCCCCACTCGTAGGTCTCGTCGAGGTCGATGACCGCGCCGAGGAAGCGGCGCGAGTTGAGCGCGTACAGCTCGCGCCCGACGGCATCCTTCTCGGCCGCTTCCGGAGCCAGCTCCGTGCTCAGGAACGAGGCGAGCTGGTCGTAGGCCACGCGGGCCGCGTTGGCGTTGTCGTTGAGGTCACGGGCGAGGGAAGCCGGCAGGTTGCCTTCGCTGGGTGCGGCGTCGCCGGCGAAAGTGGCGAAGAAGCCGTTGTCGGCTGTGTAGCGCGCGATCTGACCGACGACCTCGTTCACCTGACGGCGCGCGGGCACGATGCCTTCCGCGATACCTTCGCGGAGCGTCTCGATGTAGCCCTCGATGGCACCCGGAACGGCCTTGAGCCGGGCGGAGACGACCGACCAGTCATCGACGGTGTCGGTGGGCATGAGGTCGAACGTGTTGCGGATCTCCTGCGCGGGAGAGGCGATCACGTTGACGTCGCGCAGGTGCGAGCCTGCCTCATGCAGTTCGATCAGCAGGGTGAGATCGCCGGCGAGATCAGCCTTCGTGACGACATCGACCTGGTCGACCGGCTCCGCGGCCTCCAGAGCCGCCAGAGCCGCCTTGGCGGCCTCGTAGCCGCGCGCAGCACCTTCCGGAGACAGGTCGTCGAGGCGGTCGTTGTATTCGAAGCGCCCGATGTAGGTGGCAAGGCCCGGCGACAGTTCCGCGGCGGTGTCAACCCAGCCGTCGGCGATCGCGTCGATCGGTGTCGGGGTGCGTTGTGCATCAGTCATGATCCGAGCCTATCCGGGCTTCGCCCCGCCGATCGGGGGCTCGCCCGAAGCGCTCGACCCGGTTCCCCGCGCCGACGGTGAGCGGTCGCGATCAGTGCCCCGCGGCATCCCAGTTCGGTCCGCGGCCGATCTGCACATCGAGCGGCACCGACAGGTCGGCGGCGTCGCCCATACGGTGTTTCACGATGTGCTCGACAGCCTCCCACTCGCCGGCAGCGACCTCGACCACGAGTTCGTCGTGGATCTGCAGCAGGACGCGCGAGGCGAGGCCCTCCGACAGGAACTCACCGTGGATGCGGAAGAGCGCGATCTTCATGATGTCTGCGGCGCTGCCCTGAATGGGCGCGTTGAGCGCCGCGCGTTCGGCGTTCTCCCGCAGAACCCGGTTGGGGCTCGTGAGGTCGGGGAAAGGACGGCGGCGGCCGAAGATGGTCTCCGTGTAGCCGTCGAGGCGGGCTTGAGCCACCGACGAGCGCAGGTAGTCGCGGACAGCGCCGAATCGGGCGAAGTACTCGGTCATCAGCTGCTTCGCCTCCGACTGCTCGATGCGCAGCTGCTTCGAGAGACCGAATGCGCTGAGGCCGTAGACGAGCCCATACGACATCGCCTTCACCTTGGTGCGCATGGCGGGGGTGACGTCGGCGGGCTCCACCCCGAAGACCCGCGCACCGACGAAGCGGTGCAGGTCTTCACCGGAGTTGAACGCTTCGATCAGCCCCGGGTCGCCCGACAGGTGCGCCATGATGCGCATCTCGATCTGCGAGTAGTCGGCCGTCAGCAGCGTCTCGTATCCCGTGCCCACCTCGAAGGCGGCGCGGATGCGACGCGACTCCTCGGTGCGGATAGGGATGTTCTGCAGGTTCGGATCGGTGCTGGAGAGCCGACCCGTCTGGCTGCCGGTCTGGAGATACGTCGTGTGGATGCGTCCGTCGGCGCCGATCGCCGTGTCGAGCGATTCGATGATCTGGCGCATCTTCGTCGCTTCCCGGTGCTGCAGGAGCAGGTCGAGGAAGGGATGCGGATGGGTGTCTTGGAGGTCGGCCAGCACCGCCGCGTCTGTCGAGTATCCCGTCTTGGTCTTGCGGGTCTTCGGGAGCTCCAGCTGGTCGAAGAGCACCTCCTGGAGTTGCTTGGGCGACCCGAGGTTCACCTCGCGTCCGATCTCCGCGTAGGCGAGCTGCGCGACGGACTCCGCGCGCGCCGCCAGTTCGCCGGAGAACTCCGACAGCAGGTCGTGCGAGACGGCGACGCCGGCCAGTTCCATGTCGGCGAGGGTGTCGAGCGTCGGAAGCTCGATGTCGCGGAGGACGGCGGCCACGGAGTCGGGCAACTCGTCACCGAGCGCTGCGCTGACCCGGAGGAGATACCAGGCGAGCTGACCCGGAGTGGCCCCCTCCGTCTCCGGCACGAGCTGAGTGGGATCGGCCTCGGGCAGCTTCTCGCCGAGGTAGCGGTCGACCAGGTCGGCCAGTCGCTTGTCGGGGAAGCTCGGACGAAGCAGCCAGCCGGCGAGGATCGGATCGAAGACGAGACCGCCGAGACGGATGCCGACCCGTCGCAGTGCTTTGACCTGCGGCTTGGCGTCGGCGAGCACCTTCGGGGCGTCGCTCTCGAGCCAGGCGGTCAGCGCGGTGGCGGTGGCATCCGACCACGTGGTCTCCACCGCCTCGTCGAGCGTCGCGAACCCTATGCGGTGCGGAAGGCCGCCGCTCAGGGTCACCGTGACGCCGACGGCCTCGCTGCGCGCGGCGAGCCAGGCCGCGAGCGCGTCGGGCCCGGGCTCGGCGGGCGTCGGAGCCTCCACGGCGGGCGCGTCGTGGGTGGGGGCATCCAGCTCACCGGCGGCCTCGAACACCCGCGGGAGGAGGGTGCGGAACTCCAGCCGGGCGAAGATGTCGCGCACAGCCTGGGCGTCGATCGGCTGCACCGCGAGGTCTGCGGGGGTCACCGGCAGGTCGACGTCGCGCAGCAGGGCGTTCAGCGAGCGGTTGCGTCGTACGTCGTCGAGATGCTCGCGCAGATTTCCGCCCACGACACCCTTGATCTCGTCGGCGCGGGAGAGCAGCTCGTCGAGCGAACCGAACTGTGTCAGCCACTTGACCGCCGTCTTCTCCCCCACCTTGGGAACCCCGGGCAGGTTGTCGCTGGTCTCGCCGACCAGTGCGGCGATGTCGGGATAGTTCTGCGGCGGGAGCCCGTACTTCTCGATGACGGCCTCGGGCGTGTAGCGCTTGAGCTGCGAGACTCCCTGCACGTTGGGGTACAGGAGTGTCACCCGGTCGGTGACCAGCTGGATGGTGTCGCGGTCTCCCGAGCAGACCAGCACGTCGAAACCCTGCTCGGCGCCCTGCGTTGCGAGGGTGGCGAGGATGTCATCGGCTTCGACGCCCTCCTGAGTGAGGACGGTCACGTTCATCGCCGCGAGGCACTCCTGCAGGAGCGGGATCTGTCCCTTGAACTCGGCCGGCGACTCCGATCGGTTCGCCTTGTACTCGGGGTAGGTCTCCGTGCGGAAGGACTGACGCGATGTGTCGAAAGCGACCGCCAGGTGCGTCGGCTTCTCGGCCTTGAGGAGATTCACGAACATCGACAGGAAGCCGTAGATGCCGTTGGTGTGCTGGCCGTCCTTCGTGGAGAAGTTGTCGACCGGCAGGGCGAAGAATGCGCGGTAGGCCAGCGAATGGCCGTCGACGACGAGAAGGGTAGGCTTTTCGGAGTCCGTCACCCTGCAAGCCTAGACGGGGCCGCGGACACCTCGAACGGACACTGACGAAGGTGAGCGATGACGCCCGACCCCTCCTCCCCCGCCATCGATGGTCTCGAATGGGCCGCCCGTCGTGGCATGGGTGCCCTGGCCGAGAAGATGGGGATGACGTTCACCGAGTTCTCCATCGACCGCTGCGTCGCCACCATGCCGGTCGAGGGCAACACGCAGCCGGTCGGGCTCATGCACGGCGGTGCATATGTCGTTCTCGGTGAGTCGCTGGGTTCGATGGCCGCGAACCTCCACGCAGGCGAAGACAGGCTCGCCGTCGGCGTCGACATCAATGCGACCCACACACGCTCGGCGACCAGCGGAATCGTCACGGGAGTGTGCACGCCCATCCACCTCGGACGAAGCATGACCGTTCACGAGATCGTCGTCACCGACGATCAGGGCCGCCGATGCTCCACGATCCGCATCACGAACATGATCCGCGAACGGCCGTCGGCCTGAGCGGACTCGAGGGCGTGCGTCAGCCCTTCTTGGGCGAGAGCTGCTCGATGATCGCCTTCGCGACGTCCTGCATCGTGAGGCGGCGGTCCATCGACGCCTTCTGAATCCACCGGAAGGCCTCCGGCTCGCTGAGACCCATCTTCTCGTTGAGGAGTCCCTTGGCGCGGTCGACGAGCTTGCGGGTCTCGAAGCGCTCGACCATGTCGGCGACCTCGGCTTCCAGCGTGATGATCTGCTCGTATCGGGCGAGGGCGATCTCGATCGCAGGCAGCAAGTCGTTGGGCGTGAAGGGCTTCACGACGTACGCCAGGGCGCCGGCCTCGCTCGCACGTTCCACGAGCTCCTTCTGGCTGAAGGCCGTGAGAAGCACGACGGGGGCGATGTGCGCCTTGCTCAGCTTCTCGGCCGCGCTGATCCCGTCGAGCACAGGCATTTTGACGTCCATGATCACGAGGTCGGGACGCAGCTCGGTGGCGAGCTGGACGGCCGTCTCGCCGTCACCCGCCTCGCCGACGACGTCGAAGCCGTTGTCCCGGAGGATCTCGACGATGTCGAGGCGGATGAGCGACTCGTCCTCGGCGACGACGACGCGTCGCGGAGCGGAAGTCGTGCCGGTGGAGGTCTGTTCCTGCTCTGTCACCTGTCCATCTTAGAGCAGGACATCGCGCCGTCACGGCAGGATACGGATGACGTCTGCGGTATCGTCGAGAGACGTGCGCCGGTGTGGCGGAATGGCAGACGCGACCGACTCAAACTCGGTTGCCCGCAAGGGCGTGTGGGTTCGACTCCCACCACCGGCACGACATGCACGGAGGCCTGCCGCCTCTGCTGCACGACAAGAGGGGGACGTCCGCGGACGTCCCCCTCTCTCATCGCTGTGCGACGGCCGCCGCTACTTCTCGGCCTTGTAGATCGGTGCCTTGCCGTGCACGGCATCGCCGATCTTGTGCACGCGGATGTCGTTGGTCGAGCCGATGATCCCGGGAGGGGATCCCGAGATCACGACGACCTTGTCGCCCTCCTGGGCGAGGTTGTTCTTCAGGAAGAAGTCGTCCACCTGGAGGAACATCAGGTCGGTGTGGGCGACGTGCTCCACGAGCGTCGACTGCACTCCCCACGTGAGCGCCATGCGCCGGCGGATCGCGGGGTCGACGGCGAAGGCCATCATGGGGATGCCGGGCCGAAGCCGCGACATCCGGCGCGCGGTGTCGCCCGACTCCGTGAAGATGCAGATGTACTTCGCTTCCACGAACTCCGCGACTTCATTCGCGGCGAGCGTGATGATGCCACCCTGGGTGCGCGGCCGTGTCGTGAACGGCTGGATGCGCTCCAGGCCGTGCTCTTCCGTGGACTCCACGATGCGCGACATGGTCTCCACCACGACGATCGGATACTTGCCGACACTCGTCTCGCCGGAGAGCATCACCGCATCCGCGCCGTCGAGGACAGCGTTGGCGACGTCGCTCGTCTCGGCGCGGGTAGGCACGGGGTTCTCGATCATCGACTCGAGCATCTGCGTCGCCACGATCACGGGCTTGGCCATGCGCCGGCACAGCTCCACCGCGCGCTTCTGAACGATCGGCACCGCCTCAAGCGGCAGCTCGACGCCGAGGTCGCCGCGGGCGACCATGATGCCGTCGAAGGCGTCGATGATCTCCTCGAGGTTGTCGACGGCCTGGGGCTTCTCGATCTTGGCGATCACGGGGACCTTGCGGCCCTCCTCCGCCATGATCTCGTGGACCCGGGAGACGTCGGCGGCGTTGCGCACGAACGACAGGGCGATGATGTCAGCGCCGGCCTTGAGCCCCCAGCGCAGGTCAGCCTCATCCTTCTCCGACAGCGCGGGAACGCTCACGGCCACACCCGGCAGGTTGATGCCCTTGTTGTTCGACACCGCTCCGGCGACGAGCACCTTGGTCGTCACGACCGGTCCGTCGACCGTCACGACCTGCACGCGCACCTTGCCGTCGTCGATGAGCAGCTCATCGCCGGGCTTGACGTCGCCGGGGAGCCCCTTGAAGGTCGTCGAGACGAGTTCCTTGGTGCCGGCGACGTCTTCGGTGGTGATCTTGAAGATGTCGCCGACGGCGAGCTCGTGGGGGCCGTCGGCGAACTTGCCGAGGCGGATCTTCGGACCCTGAAGGTCGACGAGGATGGCGACGGCACGGCCGGTGTCTTCGGCAGCCTTGCGCACGTTGGCGAAGCGCACCTCATGCTCTGCGTAGGAACCGTGGCTGAGGTTCATGCGGGTCACGTCCACGCCGGCCTCGATGATCGCTCGGATCATCTCGTACGACTCGGTGGCGGGACCCAGGGTTGCGACGATCTTCGCGCGTCTCACTGACTGACTCTCCGGTCTATCTCTGGTTGCTGGTGAACCTGGTGGGTGTTGTTTTCAGCCTACGCCTACGGTCAGGTGGGCTGCAGTCCGATGGCGACGTCACGCGGCCGCACCGGGGAGGGGAGGCTGGTCTTCCCCATGAGGAACTCGTCGACGGATGCAGCGGCTGCGCGGCCTTCGGCGATCGCCCACACGATGAGCGACTGGCCGCGGCCCGCGTCACCGGCGACGAACACGCCCGACGAGGTCGACTGGTAGTCGTCGCCGCGCTCCACGTTTCCGCGGCCGGTGAACACCGCACCCAGCTGCGACTCGAGGACGTCGCGCTCGGGGCCGGTGAAGCCCATGGCGATGAGCACGAGGTCGGCGGGGATCTCGCGCTCCGTGCCGCTCTTGGGCACGCGCCGGCCATCTGGGAGGTACTCCGTCTCGGCGATGCGCAGCGCTCGCACCTCGCCCGCCTCGTTCCCGAGGAACTCGACGGTCGAGGCGAGGTAGGTGCGCTCACCGCCCTCCTCGTGGGCCGACTGGACCTCGAAGATCGTCGGCATCATCGGCCACGGCTGGTGGTCGGGGCGGTCGGCGGGAGGCTGCGTGCCGATCGCGAGGTTCGTCACGCTCAGCGCGCCCTGCCGGTGCGCGGTGCCGATGCAGTCGGCGCCGGTGTCACCGCCGCCGATCACGATGACGTGCTTGCCCTCTGCGTGGATCTGGTGAGGCACCTGATCGCCTGCGACCGCCTTGTTCGACTCGACGAGGTATTCCATCGCGAAGTGGACGCCATCCAGGTCGCGCCCGGGGATGGCGAGGTCGCGCGGCACCGTCGATCCGGTCGCCACCACGACAGCGTCGTACCGGGCGCGCAGGTCGTCCCACGTGATGTCCTTGCCGATCTCCACACCGGCGCGGAAACGGGTGCCCTCGTCCTGCATCTGACGCAGGCGCGACTCCAGGTGACGCTTCTCCATCTTGAAGTCGGGGATGCCGTAGCGCAGCAGGCCGCCGATCCGGTCGTCGCGCTCGTAGACGGCGACCGTATGTCCGGCGCGGGTCAGCTGCTGTGCAGCGGCGAGACCGGCAGGGCCGGAGCCGACGACGGCGACCGTCTTCCCCGTAAGACGCGCGGGCGGCTCGGCCTCGACCCAACCGTTCGCGAAGGCCTCGTCGATCGTGCTGACTTCGATCTGCTTGATCGTGACCGCGGGCTGGTTGATGCCGAGCACGCACGAACTCTCGCACGGAGCCGGACACAGCCGTCCCGTGAACTCCGGGAAGTTGTTGGTCGCGTGGAGCCGCTCGATCGCTGCGCGGCCCTCGCCGCGCCACATGAGGTCGTTCCACTCCGGAATGAGGTTCCCGAGCGGGCATCCCTTGTGGCAGAACGGGATGCCGCAGTCCATGCAGCGCCCGGCCTGACGGCGGAGCACCGCCGAGTCGCCCGGCTCGTACACCTCTTTCCAATCCATGATGCGGACGGGAACGGGTCGGCGCGGCGGGAGCTCGCGCTCGGTGGTCTTGAGGAAGCCCTTGGGGTCAGCCACCGGTCACCTCCATGATGCGGTTCCAGACGATGTCGCCGTCGGGGTCGAGTCCCTGTTCGGCGGCTTCCTGGCGGGTCTGCAGCACCGCGGCGTAATCCCGCGGCAGGACACGGACGAAGTTCGCGATCTCGTCGTCGAAATCGTCCAGGAGAGCGGCGGCGAGAGCCGAGCCGGTCTCCGCGACGTGCTGCTCGAGCAGGTCGCGGAGGATCTCCGCATCTCCCGCTCCCAGGTCGAGGAGCTCGAGCTCCCCGCTGTGGAGCGCTTCGCGGTTGACGAGGCTGCGGTCGAGCTTGTACACGTACGCCGTTCCCCCGGACATGCCGGCGCCGAGGTTCCGACCGGTCTTGCCGAGGATGACGGCGAGGCCGCCGGTCATGTACTCCAGGGCGTGGTCTCCGACGCCTTCCACGACGGCGGTCGCTCCGGAGTTGCGTACCAGGAACCGCTCCCCCACGACCCCGCGAAGGAACATCGATCCCTGGGTCGCCCCGTAACCGATGACGTTGCCGGCGATCACGTTCTCGGACGCGTCGAACGTCGCCGCGCGCGGCGGTCGGACGACGACCCGGCCACCCGAGAGGCCCTTGCCGACGTAGTCGTTCGAGTCGCCTTCCAGCCGCAGCGTGATGCCGGAGGGCAGGAACGCACCGAACGACTGTCCGGCCGAGCCCGTGAGGTTCACCTCGATCGAGCCTGCGGGCAGACCGTTCGCGCCATGCGCCAGCGTGACGCGGTTGCCCAGCATCGTGCCGACTGCGCGCTCCGTGTTGCGGATCGGGAGGTCGATGACGATGTGGCCGCCGTGGGCGATGACATCCTGGGCCCGCTCGATGAGCTGGACATCGAAATGCTGGTCGAGCTCGTGCTCCTGCTGGCGCAGGGCGCGTCGCGGCGCATCCGGAGCGAAGGCCGGTCCGTGCAGGATCGGCGCCAGGTCCAGACCGTTCGCCTTCCAGTGTTCGACGGCGCCGTTCACATCGAGCAGTTCGTTGTGACCGATCGCTTCGTCGAGGCTTCGGAATCCGAGCTCCGCCAGGTACTCCCGTACCTCTTGGGCGATGAACTCCATGAAGTTGATGACGAACTCGGGCTTGCCGGTGAAACGCTCCCGCAAGACGGGGTTCTGCGTCGCGACCCCCACCGGGCACGTGTCGAGGTGGCAGACGCGCATCATGACGCACCCCTCGACCACCAGGGCGGTGGTGGCGAAGCCGAACTCCTCCGCACCCAGGAGGGCGGCGATGATGACGTCGCGGCCGGTCTTGAGCTGACCGTCGGCTTGCACGACCACCCGGTCGCGCATGTCGTTGAGCATGAGTGTCTGCTGCGTCTCGGCGAGACCGAGCTCCCACGGGGTTCCGGCGTGCTTCAGGGAGTTCAGCGGGCTCGCGCCGGTGCCGCCGTCGTGGCCGGAGACCAGGATGACGTCGGCCAGTGCCTTGGCGGTGCCGGCCGCCACGGCGCCGATGCCCGACTGGCTCACGAGCTTGACATGTACTCGTGCCGAGGGGTTTGCGCGCTTGAGATCGAAGATGAGCTGCTTGAGGTCTTCGATCGAATAGATGTCGTGATGCGGAGGCGGAGAGATGAGTCCGACGCCCGGGGTGCCGCCACGGGTGCGCGCGATCCACGGGTAGACCTTGGCGGGCGGGAGCTGTCCGCCCTCCCCCGGCTTCGCTCCCTGTGCGAGCTTGATCTGGATGTCGTCGGCATGGGTGAGGTACATGCTCGTCACGCCGAAACGTCCCGAGGCCACCTGCTTGATGGCGCTGCGGCGCTCGGGGTCGAGCAAGCGCTCGAGATCCTCGCCGCCCTCGCCCGTGTTCGACTTCGCACCGAGGCGGTTCATCGCGATCGCGAGGGTCTCGTGTGCCTCTTTCGAGATCGATCCATAGCTCATCGCGCCCGTGGAGAAGCGCTTGACGATGGACGACACCGGTTCGACCTCGTCGAGCGGCACCGGCGGACGTTCACCGTGCTTGAGCTTGAAGAGGCCCCGGAGGGTCTTCAACTCGGCTGCCTGGTCGTCGACGAGCTTCGTGTACTCCCGGAAGATGTCGTACCGCCGGGTGCGGGTGGAGTGCTGAAGACGGAACACCGTGTCGGGGTTGAAGAGGTGCGGGGAACCGTCGCGGCGCCACTGATACTCGCCGCCGGTCCACAGACGCTCGTGTGCGCGCGCCGCGCCGTCTTCGGGGTAGGCGAAGTCGTGGCGAGCCTGGTTCTCCGCGGCGATCTCGGTGATCCCGATGCCGCCGAGCTTCGTCTCGGTGCCGGTGAAGTACCGGTCGACGAACTCCTGGGAGAGCCCGACGGCCTCGAACACCTGCGCTCCCGCGTACGACGACACGGTGGAGATGCCCATCTTCGACATGATCTTCAGCACGCCCTTGCCGAGCGCGTAGATCAGGTTCTTGACGGCTTTCTCGGGGGTGATGCCTGTGATGAAGCCCGCGCGGACGAGGTACTCGACGGTCTCCATCGCCAGGTACGGATTGACCGCCGACGCGCCGTAGCCGATGAGTGTCGCGACGTGATGGACCTCGCGCACATCGCCGGCCTCGACCACAAGACCGACCTTCATGCGGTTCTCCTGGCGGATCAGGTGATGATGCACCGCCGAGAGCATGAGCAGCGACGGGATCGGCACGAGGTCCTTGTTGGAGTCGCGGTCGCTCAAGATGATGAACTCCGCGCCCGAGGCGATCGCCGCGTCGACCTCGGCGCACATCTCGTCGAGCCGCTCCTGCATCGCGTGGGGGCCTTTATCGAAGTGGTAGAGCCCACGGATGATGACCGAACGGCGACCCGGCAGCGCTTTGTCGACGTTCTGGAGCTTCGCCAGTTCGTCGTTGTCGATCACCGGGAAGTCGAGCGTGATCGCGCGCGTGTGCTCGGGACCCCAGTCGAGGAGGTTGCGCTCGGGGCCGAGTCCCATCGAGAGCGAGGTCACGACCTCTTCGCGGATCGAATCGAGCGGCGGGTTGGTGACCTGCGCGAACTGCTGGGTGAAGTAGTCGAACAGCAGCCGCGGACGCTCGCTCAGGACGGCGATCGGCGCATCGGATCCCATCGCGCCGAGCGGCTCGGCGCCGGTCTGGCCCATCGGGGTGAGCAGGATGCGCACTTCCTCCTCGGTGTAGCCGAAGGTGCGCTGACGGCGCGTGATGGAGGCGATGGGGTGCACGATGTGCTCCCGCTCGGGAAGGTCCTTGAGACGCACCCGTCCGGCGTCCAGCCACTCCTGCCACGGCTCCATCGTGGCGAGCTGGGCCTTGACCTCTTCGTCCTCGATGATGCGCCGCTGGGCCGTGTCGACGACGAACATGCGGCCGGGACGCAGACGTCCTCGCCGCTTGATGCGTTCCGGTTCGAAGTCGAGAACTCCCGTCTCGCTGCCGATCACCACGAGTCCGTCGGTCGTCTCCGTCCAGCGGCCGGGACGCAGTCCGTTGCGGTCGAGGGTGGCGCCGACGAGCGTTCCGTCCGTGAAGATGAGGGCCGCAGGTCCGTCCCACGGCTCCATCTGCATCGCGTGATACTCGTAGAACGCGCGAAGCGACGGATCCATGTCGGCCTGCTTCTCGTAGGCCTCGGGCACCATCATCATGATCGCGTGCGGAAGACTGCGCCCGGTGAGTGTGAGCAGTTCGAGCACCTCGTCGAACGAGGCCGAGTCGCTGGCCCCCTCCGTGCAGATGGGCAGAAGGGGCCGGATGTCTCCGAGCAGCTCGGACTCGAGCTGCGACTGACGTGCCCGCATCCAGTTGCGGTTGGCGCCCACGGTGTTGATCTCGCCGTTGTGCGCGAGCATCCGCAGCGGCTGGGCGAGCGGCCACGACGGGAACGTGTTCGTCGAGTAGCGCGAGTGCACCACCGCGAGCTCGCTGGCGAAGCGCTCATCCTGCAGATCGGGATAGAAGGGTTCGAGCTGAAGGGTGGTGACCATCCCCTTGTAGCCGATCGTGCGGCTGGAGAGGGAGACGAAATACGCGCCCAGCTCGTGCTGGGCGCGCTTGCGCAGGCGGTACGCGCGCCGGTCGAGCTCGATTCCTGACAGCGCCGGCGCATCGCCGACGGCGGGGTGTGAGACGAAGAGCTGTTCGAAGGCGGGGCGCGCCGCGAAAGCCAGCTTTCCGAGGTTGTCCTCGGCGGTCGGCACGACGCGCCAGCCGAGAACTGTCATCCCCTCACTTGCGGCGAGGGCCTCGAGGCGCTCCTTCACGGCGGACCGCTCCTCGCCGTCGAGCGGGAGGAATGCCATGCCCGCCGCGTATTCGCCGACAGG
The DNA here is from genome assembly GCA_023431405.1 of Actinomycetes bacterium. GTDB lineage: Bacteria > Actinomycetota > Actinomycetes > Actinomycetales > Microbacteriaceae > Microbacterium. Next base: position 55,391 of record JAEYVZ010000049.1, on the reverse strand, counting down.
CGGCAGGTCGAAGTCGACCACCGAGCGGAAGAAGTCGTCGGGCATCTGCGTGAGGATGCCCGCACCGTCGCCCGTTCCGGCATCGGAGCCGATCGCGCCGCGATGCTCGAGGTTGCGAAGCGCCGTCAGGGCGAGCTGGACGATGTCGTGGCCGGCGGTGCCGCGCAGTGTGGCGACCATGGCCAGACCGCACGCGTCCTTTTCGAACGCGGGGTTGTACATCCCCTGCTTGGCCGGAAATCCGCTCGCGACGCGGGTCACGATGTCTTCTCGACGGGGGCTCGATGGCATACCAACCGTCCTCACTTGATGATCAACGGGGACGTCGTCGGCCCTGCGGTGTTATTTCGGGGTGACTGGGCTTGTGGCTGTGTCTTCGATCGCTTCGGGTTCGGTGGGTGCGCTGATGTCCACGAAGTCGTCGGTGTTCTGCGATTGTACAACCCCGTCCGGGCTCCACTCGCGTCCCGATACATACGGCGACGGCTCCAGACCCGGGTGGCGGCGCTTCTGCACGAAGAGGATGACGAGGCCCACGACGACGCCGAGCACAGCCGCCCACACATTGGTGCGCAGCCCCAGGATGACCTCGCTCGGGTCGATGCGGATGGACTCCCACACGATGCGCCCGGCGGAGTACCAGATGAGGTACAGGGCGAACAGGCGACCCCACTGCAGGCGCAGTCGGTTGCCCGCCCACAGCAGGACCAGCACTCCCAGGGTGTTCCAGATCACCTCGTAGAGGAAGGTGGGGTGGAAGAGGGTGCCCTCAGGGAGGCCGGCGGGCCATGCAGGGTTCGGGTACGAGATCTCGAGACCCCACGGAAGATCGGTGGGGAGGCCGTAGAGCTCCTGGTTGAACCAGTTGCCGAAGCGCCCCATCGCCTGGGCGAGGAGGAGACCTGGGGCCAGTGCGTCGGCGAAGCTCCAGAACCGGATGCCGGTCCACTTGCAGCCCAGCCACGCGCCGATCGCTCCGCCGATGAGCGCGCCGTAGATCGCGATACCGCCTTCCCAGATGCGGAAGACGGCCCAGAAGTCGGTGCCCTCGCCGAAGTAGAAGCCCGGGTGGGTGACCACGTGGAAGATGCGTGCGCCGATGATCGCCAGGGGGACGGCGAGCAGCGAGATGTCGATGACGACCCACGGCTCTGCCCCGCGCTTGGTGAGACGGTGATTCGTCATCAGGGCCGCGACGACGATCCCCGCGAGGATGCACAGCGCGTAGAAGTGGATGGTCAGCGGGCCGATCGTGAACGAGCTGATGTCCGGGCTCGGGATGCTGAGAGGACTCAGAGCGGCAGCGACGGCGGCGGGGGTGTGAGACAGCACGAAGGAGAGTCTACTTGGGCCTCGGCATCGCTTCGTGCGGGCTCCACAGGTCTCGGATCAGTCTCCGCGCCGTACCGCGCGTGCTCAGCGTGCTGCCGCCTCTTTCGCGGACGTCAGTGCGCCGCGCCGGCACGCGCGGTCCCGGCCGCGAGAGACCGCGCCTCGGTGGCGAGTCCTTCCAGACCCCCGTCGCGCAGCGCTCGCACGAGCGCTGTTCCCACGATCGCGCCGTCGGCGTATTCGAGCACACCCGCCACCTGTGCGGCCGTCGAGATGCCGATGCCGACACAGGCGTTCTCGGCGCCGAAATCGCGCAGCCGTGCGACGAGCGTGCGCGCCGCCGCATCGAGCTCGGCGCGCTCCCCCGTGATGCCCATCGTCGAGACGGTGTAAACGAAGCCGGTCGACTCGCGCACGATCATCTCGAGACGTTCATCCGTCGAGGTCGGAGCAGCGAGGAAGATGCGGTCGAGACCGGTCCGCTGCGAGGCGGCGATCCACTCGGACGCCGACTCGGGGGTGATGTCGGGCGTGATGAGTCCCGCTCCCCCGGCGGCGGCGAGATCGTCCGCGTAGCGGTCGACGCCGTACTGGAGCACCGGGTTCCAGTAGGTCATCACGAGCACGGGCACGTCGACGCGAGAGGTGATCTCGCGGACAGCCGTGAACGTGTCGCGGAGTCGGAACCCGCCCGCCAGCGCGGCCTGGGTCGCCTCCTGGATCACCGTGCCGTCCATGACGGGATCGGAGTACGGCGGACCGAGCTCGAGGATGTCGGCGCCGTTCTCCGCAAGGGTGACGGCGGCCTCGATGCTCGTCTGGAGATCGGGGAACCCCAGGGGGAGGTAGCCGACGAAAGCGCCTCTGCCGGAGCTGCGCGCGCCCTCGATGGCGGCGGCGACGCGGCTCACAGTTCCGTCCCCTCGCCCTTGGCCTCCGGCGTGTCGCTCGGTGTGTCGACCGGATCCGCTCCGTCGTCGTACAGGCCGAACCACCGCGCGGCGGTGTCCATGTCCTTGTCGCCGCGACCCGACAGGCTCACGGCGATGATCGCCTCCGGGCCGAGCTCGCGCCCGAGGCGCAGAGCACCCGCCAGAGCGTGAGCGGATTCGATGGCGGGGATGATGCCCTCGGTCTGCGAGAGGAGGCGGAGAGCATCCATCGCCTCGCTGTCGGTCGCGGGGATGTACTCTGCGCGACCGATGTCGGCGAGCCACGCGTGCTCGGGACCCACGCCCGGGTAGTCGAGCCCCGCCGAGATCGAGTGCGACTCGATCGTCTGGCCGTCGTCGTCCTGGAGCACATACGTCTTGGCGCCGTGGAGCACTCCTGGACGACCGCGCCCGATGGAGGCGGCGTGCCGGGGCGTGTCGACTCCGTCGCCGGCGGCCTCGACGCCGTAGAGGCGAACCCCTTCGTCGTCGAGGAACGCGTCGAACATGCCGATCGCGTTCGAGCCGCCGCCGACGCACGCGACGACGGCATCGGGCAGGCGACCGGTCTCATCGAGGAGCTGCTGTCGCGCCTCCTCGCTGATGACCTTCTGGAAATCGCGCACCATCGCCGGGAAGGGGTGGGGGCCGGCGGCCGTGCCGAAGATGTAGTTGGTCGTCTCGACGGACGCCACCCAATCGCGGTACGCCTCGTTGATCGCGTCTTTCAGCGTGCGGCTCCCCGTGGTGACGGGGATGACCTCGGCACCCAGCAGACGCATGCGCGCGACGTTGAGCGCCTGGCGCTGCGTGTCGACCTCGCCCATGTAGATCGTGCAGTCGAACCCGAACAGCGCGGCCGCAGTGGCGGTCGCGACGCCGTGCTGGCCCGCACCCGTCTCGGCGATCACACGCGTCTTGCCCAGGCGCTGGGTGAGGAGCGCCTGCCCGATCACGTTGTTGATCTTGTGCGAGCCGGTGTGGTTGAGATCTTCGCGCTTGAGGAACACGCGCGCCCCTCCGGCGTGCTCGGCGAACCGCGGGACCTCGGTCACCGGCGATGGGCGACCCGCGTAGGAGCGCAGCAGACGACGGAACTCGGCGTCGAAGGCCGGATCTGCCTTGGCGGCCTCGTACTCCGCCGTGAGCTCATCGATGGCCGCGATGAGCGACTCGGGCATGTACCGGCCGCCGAAGTCACCGAAGAACGGCCCGTGGACGTCGCGCAGGCTCATGCCCCGGCCTCCAGGAATGCGTGAAGTGTGCGGACAGGATCGTTGGTCACGAGCGCCTCGCCGATGAGCACGGCATCGGCGCCGGCGGAGCGGTAATGCGTCACATCGGCGGGAGTGAGCACGGCAGACTCGGCGATTTTCACCGCGTCTGCGGGGAGCTCGCCGACCAGCCGGCCGAACAGATCGCGGTCGAGCTCGAAGGTGGAGAGGTTGCGGGCATTGACGCCGATCAGCTTCGCGCCGAGGTCGGCTGCCCGATGGACCTCCTCGAGCGAGTGGGTCTCGACGAGCGGGGTCATGCCCAGTTCCTCGATGAGATCGTGGAGCTCTCGCAGAAGCGACTGCTCGAGCGCGGCGACGATGAGGAGCACGAGGTCGGCGCCGGCGGCGCGCGCTTCGAGCACCTGGTAGGGGGTGGCGATGAAGTCCTTGCGCAGCACCGGCAGCCCCACGCGCGACCTGACCGCTTCGAGGTCGGAGAGGCTGCCCTTGAAGCGACGGCCCTCGGTGAGCACGGAGATCGCCGACGCGCCGCCCTCCTCGTAGCGAGCGGCCTGGAGCGCCGGGTCGGGGATGTCGGCGAGGTCGCCGCGCGACGGACTCGCCCGCTTCACCTCGGCGATGATCTTCACCCGCTCGGCGGGAGCGAGGGCGGCGAGGGCGTCACGGGCGGGAGCCTGTGCGAGCGCCTCGCGCTCGACGACGGCGAGCGGCCGACCGACGGCGCGAGCCTCGGCATCGTCTACCGCGCCGGCCGTCAGGTCGGCGAGCATGTCAGTGCTGCTTCGGTGCGTACTTGGGGCCCCGTGCGCCATAGCCCGCCTTGGCGAGCACCCAGCCGCTGAGGGCGCCGACGACGAGGAGGCCGACCGATGCCCAGACGAGGACGGGCTGGTCGAGGACGAAGAAGAGCGTGCCGAGCGAGACCGCGACGAGCATGATCACGACGGCCGTCCAGGCGGCAGGCGAGTGTCCGTGGCCGGGGTCGTCGATGGGGTTGCTCATGATTCTCCTTCGCGTGCGGGATCGCTCCGGCCAGTCTAGCGGGCGGGGCGCGTGGGGCTGGAATCGGCGGGCTGTCGCGGCCGGCCGGATCAGGCGGTGGGGTCTTCCCCGCGCGACAGGTCGTCCCACGAGTCGATCGCGTCGTGGGGGCGCGAACCGGTGGCGGCGGCAGTCGTCGGCGATGTGCGGAATCGACGTCCAGCGCCGGGCCAGCGGTGCGCCGTGATGAGGGTCAGCGCTCCCCCAGCGATCACCATCACGGCTGCGGCGAGCGTCAGCACCGGCCAGGGAGTGAGCGTCATCGAGTCGATGAGTCCTCCGACCGTCGCGGCTCCGGCAAGCCCGGTCGCCTCGGTGACGGCCGAAGCGACGGCGTCGACGGGCGTTTCGGCGACGATCCGCCACGCGCCGGCGGCGAGGCCCGCGCCGATGACGACGCCGAGCGCGCCGAAGACGTATCTCAGTACCGGGCCCACGATCGTGAGGGCGAGACAGAGGGCGAGGGCCGCGAGGCTGAGCGGGGCCAGCAGCGGCACCACCGACGCCCCCGCCACATGCAGCGGCTCGAATGCGCCGCCGCGCAGCACGACGTCGACCCAGGTCTGGGTGGATCCGATCAGCGCCACTGCGGCGCCGACGAGGATGAGGAGGACGCTGAGCGTGCGCAGGCGACGGGTCACGCCGTCTCCTCCGAGACCACCGGGTGCAGGTCGTCGGCGTCGAAGCACGTGCGGTCGCCCGTGTGGCAGGCCGCACCCGTCTGGTCGACCTGGATGAGGAGGGTGTCGCCGTCGCAGTCGAGGCGCGCGCCCTTCACCCGTTGGATGTGACCCGAAGTGTCGCCCTTGCGCCAGTACTCCTGGCGCGAGCGCGACCAGAACGTCACGCGTCCGGAGGTGAGGGTGCGCCGCAGCGCTTCGGCATCCATCCAGCCGAGCATGAGCACCTCCCCCGTGTCGTGCTGCTGGATGATCGCGGGCGCGAGGCCATCGGTCGTGAAGACGACGCGCGACAGGATGCCGTCGACGTCTGGCACGGGAGTGGCGGTCATGTGCGCACCTCGATCCCCTCGGAGACGAGGGCCTGCTTCACGTCGCCGATCGTGAGCTGGCCGGAGTGGAAGACGGATGCGGCGAGGACCGCATCTGCACCGGCCGCGACCGCCGGTGCGAAATGCTCTGCAGCGCCGGCACCGCCGGACGCGATGACGGGAACCGAGGAGATCTCCCGCATGAGGGCGACGAGTTCGAGGTCGAAGCCGTCGCGGGTGCCGTCGGCGTCGATCGAGTTGACCAGCAGCTCCCCCGCACCGCGCTCGATGGCCTCTCGCGCCCAGGCGAGCGCGTCGAGGCTCGTGAGGGTTCGTCCGCCGTGCGTGGTGACGACGAAGCCCGAGGGGGTGGACGGCGCTCCGGCCGGGACGCGCTTGACGTCGAGCGAGAGCACGAGCACCTGGGAACCGAAGCGGTCCGCGATCTCGCCGATGAGCTCGGGGCGGGTGATCGCCGCAGAGTTGACCCCGACCTTGTCGGCGCCGACCCCGAGGAGCCGGGCCACGTCGTCGTCAGAGCGCACACCGCCGCCCACCGTCAGCGGGATGAACACCTCTTCAGCAGTTCGGCGGACGACGTCGTAGGTCGTCGAGCGGTCGTCGACCGTCGCGGTCACATCGAGGAAGGTGAGCTCGTCGGCGCCCTGCGCGTAGTAGCGGCGGGCGAGCTCGACCGGATCGCCCATCTCCCGCAGGTTCTCGAAGTTGACGCCCTTCACGACTTTGCCGTCCTTGACGTCGAGGCACGGGATCACCCGGCACACGAGCGACATCTCACAGCCTCGCGTTGTGGATCGGGGTGACGAGGATCGCTCGGGCTCCGATCGCGTAGAGCGCGTCCATCACCTGGTTGACGGTCTTGCGCGGGCTCATCACCCGCACGGCGACCCACGCAGGGTCGCGCAGCGGCGAGATCGTGGGCGATTCGATCCCCGGTGCGAGAGCAACAGCCGCATCGACCAGCTCGGCGGGCAGGTCGTAGTCGATCAGCACGTACTGACGTGCCACGAGCACGCCGCGCAGGCGTCGCAGCAGGATGTCGGTGCCGGCGGCTTCGACAGGGGCGCCGATGAGCACCGCCTCGGATTCCAGCAGCACGGGGCCGAAGATCTCCAGCCCCGCCTGGCGGAGCGTCGTGCCGGTAGAGACGACATCGGCCACCGCGTCGGCGACGCCGAGCTCGACCGCGGACTCCACGGCGCCGTCCAGCGGAACGAGATCCACCGCGACCCCGTGGGTGTCGAGATAGGCGTCGACGAGACCCGGGTAGGCCGTGGCCACGCGCATGCCCTCGAGGTCGGCCAGATCGGAGAATCGCCCGGGGGGTCCGGCGAAGCGGAACGTGGAGGCACCGAAGCCGAGCTTCTCGATCTCCCGGGCGCCCGGCATCCGAGCGTCGAGAAGAAGATCGCGGCCGGTGATGCCGACGTGGAGAGCCCCGGAGCCGACATAGGTGGCGATGTCCTTCGGACGCAGGTAGAAGAACTCGACGTCGTTGACGGGATCGATGACGTGCAGGTCTTTGGGATCGCGACGGCCGGTGTAGCCGGCTTCGCTCAGCAGCTCGGTCGCCGTTTCGGCGAGCGATCCCTTGTTCGGCACAGCGATTCGCAGCATGGTGCAGGGACTTTCCGTGTGGGAGTGGATGGCGTCGGGAGGAGCGCTCAGAGATGTCGGTAGACGTCTTCGAGCGTCAGCCCCTTGGCGAGCATCAGCACTTGCAGGTGGTACAGCAGCTGCGAGATCTCCTCAGCGGCATCCGCACTCGACTCGTACTCGGCCGCCATCCAGACCTCGGCGGCCTCCTCGACGATCTTCTTCCCGATCGCGTGCACACCGCGATCCAGCTGTGCGACGGTGCCCGAGCCTTCGGGACGGGCCGCCGCGATCGCCGTCAGCTCGTCGAACAGGGCGTCGAAGGTCTTCACCCCTTTAGGCTACCGGTCTCCGCGCGGGCCGGAGTGACGCCGTGGCCGTCGACCACGGCTCACGGGCTCAGTGCCGGTGAGCCGCCGTCGCCTCAGCGCGCAGAGCGGCGATCGCCCGGGCAGGGTCGTCGGCACCGAAGACGGCGGAACCGGCGACGAAGGTGTCGGCCCCGGCTTCCGCGGCCTGAGCGATCGTGGCCTCGGAGATGCCGCCGTCGACCTGAAGCCACACATCCGCACCGCGGCGGCGGGCCTCATCGTGCAGGCGCGCCAGCTTCGGCATCTGATCAGCCATGAAGGACTGACCGCCGAAACCCGGCTCCACCGTCATCACGAGGATCTGGTCGAACTCGTCGAGCACGTCGAAGAGGCTGTCGACCGGGGTCGCCGGCTTCACCGCGACACCGGCGCGCGCGCCGATCTGGCGCAGCCGCCGTGCGAGCGTCACCGGTTCGGTGGCCGCCTCGAGGTGGAAGGTGACCGACGCCGCTCCGAGTTCCGCATAGCCGGGAGCCCACGTGTCGGCATCCGAGATCATGAGATGCACATCGAGCGGCACAGGGCTCGTGGCCTGGATGCGCTCGACCATCTGCGGGCCGAAGGTCAGATTCGGGACGAAATGGTTGTCCATCACATCCACATGCACGAAGTCAGCGGTGGCGATGCGGGCGAGCTCTGCCTGCATGTTCACGAAATCGGCGGCCAGGATGCTCGGATTGATGCGGATGTCGGAGCCGGTCACGGCACCACCCTAGCCGCCCTCGATGCGGCCAGAAGCCTCGGCTCGGCTCGGCCGCTCACCGACGCCGCAGCAGCGATATCGACATCGCATCGGTGCCGTGCCGATGCGGCCACAACTGCGCGCGGCCCGATCCGTCTGCGGCTGCGGCGAGATCGATCGGGCTGGAGCTCACGGATGCCACGACAGCGCGGGCATCCAGTTCCTCGATGCGGTCGCCGTACGTGCGACGCGCCTCGGCGACGATCGCGGCAGTCTCCGCCAAGTGCGGCGAGCAGGTCACGTAGGCGACGACGCCGCCCGGGCGCAAGGCGTCGATCGCCGCGTGCAGCAGTTCTCCCTGAAGCGCAGCCAGTTGCGGCACATCCGCCGCGGTCTTCCGCCATCGTGCTTCCGGACGGCGCCGGAGGGCGCCGAGACCCGTGCACGGTGCGTCGACCAGGATGCGGTCGTACCGTCCGCTCTTCGCGCGCGAGCGGCCGTCCTCCTCGGACACCGGGACCTCCAGAGGGACCCCGGACACCGAGTCGCGCACGAGCCCCGCGCGTGCGGGCGAGATCTCGTTCGCTTCGAGGCGGGCCCCGCCCGCGAGCGCCTCGGCGGCGAGCACGGCGGTCTTGCCGCCGGGTGCCGCGCACAGGTCGAGCCACTGCTCCCCGGGCCGAACCGCAGCGACGCGCGTGAGCGCGAGGGCGGCGAGCTGGGAGCCTTCGTCTTGGACACGGATGCGCCCATGCGCCGCCTTCACGACGGGTGCCGGATCGCCGCCGCCCAGGCGGAAGCCGATGGGCGAATAGGGCGTCCGGGAGCTTCCGGCGGGCGGTTGGGCCAGACCCGGAAGGGCCGTCATCGTCACCGCGGGCGCGCTGTTGTCCGCCTCGAGCAGCGCGACCAGTTCGCCCGCGCGCCCTTCCGCCGCCAGCGCACGGCGGAAAGCGCGGATCACCCAAACCGGATGCGCATACTGCACGGACATGCGCTCATCGTCGGAGCGTGCGCTCCGCGCGAGCCTGTCGATCCACTCATCGGCCGTCCGCTCCGACACACGTCGCAGGACGGCGTTCGCGAATCCGGATGCGCCCGCACCCGACGACTTGCGCACTTGCCGCACCGTCTCGTTGACCGCTGCGTGCGAGGGCACCCGCATCGACAGCAGCTGATGCACGCCGAGCCGCAACGCATCGAGCACGGGAGGATCGATCCGCTCGACGGGGCGCCCCGCGGCTTCCGCGATCACGGCGTCATACGTGCCCTGGCGGCGGAGCGTGCCGTACGCGAGCTCGGTCGCAAGGGCGGCGTCGGCGCCCGACAGGCCCGCTTTGGCGATCTCACGGGGAAGGAGGAGGTTCGCGTACGCATCCGACTCGTGCACGGCGCGGAGAGTATCGAACGCGACCCATCGCGCCGACGTCACGACCGCTCCCCCGGCGCGTCGACCTGAAGTTCGTCGATGCGCAGACCGCGCCACCAATCGGCGGCGCGCATCGCGGATCTGCCCGCCGGCTGCACGCGGTCGAGCGTGATCGTTCCGGCCCCGGTGCCGGCGACCACGTCGGTGCCCACGAGACGGATGAGGCCGGCCGTGAGATCGGCATCAGGTCCGCGGTGGGCGGCGAGCACCTTGAGACGCTGACCGCCGAGCATCACGTGTGCTCCGGGCTCGGGCGTCGTGCCCCGGAACCTGTCGAGCACCTCCTGCGCGGTGGCGCGCAGGTCGAGGAGCCCGTCCGCGATCGTGAGCTTGGGAGCCAGCGTCGGCTCCCCCGTCTGAGGGTGTGCGATCGCCGTTCCCCGCGCAATGCCGTCGACCACGTCGGTCACCAGCCTCGCGCCCCGATCTGCAAGGGTCGCCAGAACGTCGCCGGCGGTCGCATCCTCGGGGATGTCGTAGCGGATCTCACCGAAGACGTCTCCGGCGTCGAGGGCAGGGACCAGCCGGAACACGGCCGCACCGGTGGTCCGGTCGCCTGCGATGAGCGCGTGCTGCACCGGGGCCGCGCCGCGCCAGCGCGGAAGGAGCGAGAAATGAAGGTTGATCCACCCATGTCCGGGCACCGACAGCAGGGGTTCCCGAACGAGCCCGCCGTAAGCGACGATCACGCCCAGATCGGGCGCGAGCGCGGCCACGGATGCGGTCGCATCAGCATCCAGTCGGTCGGCCTTGATCACACGGATGCCGTGCGTCTCGGCGGCTGCCGCCACAGGCGAGGGCGTCATGATGCGCTTCCTGCCGATCGGTGCATCGCGGCGCGTCACGACTGCGACCACATCGTGGCCGGAGGCGACGAGCGCTTCGAGCGACGCGACGGCCGGGGCCGGAGTCCCGGCGAAGACGATGCGCATGGAACTCCTCACAGATCGAGCTCGGGCACGTCGAGCCGCACCCTGAGTGTAGTCGCGGCGCCGGCGCTCTTCTGCGCCGCGCGAGCCTTCGCCGCGGCGCGGCGGCTGCGGAGCGCGTCGGCGATCACGGCAGCGCGGAGCGATCCGGCCACGGCCTTGCCCTGCGCGTACTCGAAGCGTACGAGCGCCCTCACCGCCTCGTCGTGGATCGGCACCGGACCGAGGACGGCGGCGTCGCCCAGCGTCGGAACATCGGCGCGCAGCCGGGTGAGCGCGGTTGCGACGGCATCCCCGCGTCCCTCGATCGCCGCCACCCGCACGACCGGCGGCATGTGCAGCGGGGCACGTTCGGCCAGCTCGCTGCGGGCGTACGCAGGCGCCGTCCACGTCGCGAGCGCACGCGCAACGGGACCGGCGACGCCCACGAGATGCACCGGCGCTCCCGGTGCGGCCAGAGCCGCCGCATTCGACCACCAGCGCAGACATGCCTCACCGATGCGCAGCTGTTCGGCCAGCAGCATCTTGTCGGCGTCGAGAAGGAGCACGGCCCGGTAGCCGCCGGGAACGAGCGGCTCGGCACCGCGCGTGGCGACGACGAGCGCGGGACGTCCGTCGAGCTGGGTGATCTGGTGCGTTCCGTCGGAGACGACGACGCGCGTGTTCGGGAACGCGCGACCGAGTTCGTCGGCCGTGCGTTCGCTGCCGGACGATGCCATGCGCAGACGCGTCGAAGAGCAGTGGGCGCATGTCCAGTTCGGAAGCGTGCGCCCGCACCACGCGCAGTCGGGAGCGGCGCCGGGGCGTCGCGCGTGGAGGGGGCCGGAGCAGTGGGTGCAGCGCGCAGGGGTACGACACTCCGCACACACGAGCACCGGAGCGTAACCCGGCCGCGAGACCTGCACGAGCACCGGTCCGTGCTGGAGCGCTTCGCGGGCGGCGGCGAAGGCGGCCGACGGGACCCGCTGACCCCGCCCGTCGCCCTCCTGGGTGCCCGACAGCACGACGCGCGGAGTCTCCCGTCGCGACGCAGCGATCTCGCGCACCCACCCGAGCTGCACCAGGCGCTCCACGTCGGTCGTGCGCGTGTGGCCCGCGAACACGAGCGCCGAATGCTCCTGCTCCTGCCGCACGAGCGCCGCATCCCGCGCGTGCACGCCCGGTGCGAGAGGCTCGGCCAGCAGCGGATCGCCGTCGTCCCACAGGGCGACCAGACCCACGTCGTGGGCGGGCGCGTAGACCGAGGAGCGGTTTCCGACGACGATGCACGGTGTCGGATGCAGGAGGCGGAGGTAGGTGGCGTAGCGCTCGGGACCCGGACGGCGGGCGTCGTCGCGCACGACCGCCTCGGCGGGCGCGCGCAGCGACAGCGACTCGAGGACCTGACTCTCGTCACGATGGTCGGGAACCACGATGACGGCGCTGCGTCCCGAGGCGAGCGTCATCACCGCCAGTGCGGCGAGCACGTCGGCCCATGCCCCCCACAGTCCGCTGTGCGACGGGCGCGGTGGAGCATCGAAAGCGATGCGCTCCCCCGCCCGTACGGCATCGGCGAGTCCGGGAAAGGCGTTCAGCGTCTCGGTCGCCCACGCCACGGTCTCGGGGTCGATCGCCGGAGCCGGCGGGACACCCCCGGCACGCCACGCCTTCTCGGCACGGACCATGCGTTTCGGGATCACCAGACGCAGGATGTCACCTGCCGAGCCCGCTGCACGGTCCGCCACCCGGCGGGCGAGCCGGTACAGGGCGGCGGGCAGCACGGCGACCGGCGAGACGACGCTGTCGATGTCCGAGAGCGGCCTCTCCGGCTGCGGCGTCTCGACGACCTCCAGGACGAAGCCCTCGATCACGCGCCCCGCGGTGCGCAACGGCACCTTCACCCGGACCCCGGGCGCGACCTCGTCCTCGAGCTCCGGTGGAACGGCGTAGTCGAACGGCCGATCGAGCTGAGGCAGCGGCGAGTCGACCAGAACGCGGGCGACGGTGATCACGGCGGGTCAGAGGCCTGCCGCGAGACGCAGCTCCTCAGCGCGGTCGGTGCGCTCCCACGTGAAGTCGGGCAGCTCGCGACCGAAGTGGCCGTATGCCGCCGTCTGGGCGTAGATGGGGCGCAGGAGGTCGAGGCGATCGATGATCGCCTGTGGGCGCAGATCGAACACGTCGCGGATCGCGGCGGTGATCGTCTCATCGGAGACATGGCCCGTGCCGAAGGTCTCGACGTAGAGCCCGACAGGTGCGGCGCGGCCGATGGCGTACGCCACCTGGACTTCGAGGCGGTCGGCGAGACCGGCCGCGACGGCGTTCTTGGCGACCCATCGCATGGCGTACGCCGCGGACCGGTCGACCTTCGACGGATCCTTCCCGCTGAACGCGCCGCCGCCGTGGCGGGCCGCGCCGCCATAGGTGTCGATGATGATCTTCCGTCCGGTCAATCCCGCGTCGCCCTTGGGACCGCCGATGACGAAGGGCCCCGCCGGATTGATGACGTACTCGACGTCGCCGATCTCCAGGCCGGTCTGCTCGATGACGGGGTCGATGACCTCCGCGCGCACGGCCGCGCGCAGCGCCGCGAGGGAGATGTCGGGCTGATGCTGCGTGGAGACCACGACCGTCTCGATCGTGCGGGGCGTGTGCCCGTCATAGCCGAGGGTCACCTGCGTCTTGCCGTCGGGGCGGAGGAAGGGCAGAGCTCCCGACCGACGAGTCTCCGTGAGCCGTTCCGCGATGCGGTGGGCGGTCCAGATCGCCATCGGCATGAGCTGCGGAGTCTCGTTGGTGGCGTAGCCGAACATGATCCCCTGGTCGCCTGCCCCGAGCGCGTCGACGGGATCGACCGATCCCTCCTCCCGGTGCTCGATGGCGCTGTCGACGCCGGCGGCGATGTCGCCCGACTGCTCTCCGATCGAGACCGTGACGCCGCACGAGTCGCCGTCGAAACCGGTCTCGCTCGACGTGTAGCCGATGCGGTTGACGACGCCACGCACGATGCCCGGGATGTCGACGTAGCCCTCCGTGCGGACCTCGCCCGCGACGTGCACGAGGCCGGTGGTCACAAGCGTCTCGACGGCGACGCGACTTCCGGGGTCGACCGCCAGAAGCGCATCGAGGACGCTGTCGGAGATCTGATCGCAGATCTTGTCGGGGTGACCCTCGGTGACGGACTCGGAGGTGAAGAGGCGCAGCTGAGTCATCGGTGCTCCAGACGAGGGAGGGAATCGGGCGGTGAAACCATCATGCCCGCGTCCCCCGACATGGCGGGTGGCGCGGGCACGCAGACGCCATACGGCGTCATGAGGTCAGTCGAGCGAGCGCAGGCGCAGCTTGTCCTCGTGGATCTCGTGCAGCGCGATCGTGAGCGGCTTGTCCTCGACGGTCGAATCGACCAGGGGGCCGACGTTGTCGAAGAGGTTCCCCTCGTGCAGGTCGGAGTAGTAGTCGTTGATCTGACGCGCCCGCTTCGATGCGTAGATCACGAGCTGATACTTCGAGTCGACCTTCTCGAGGAGTGCGTCGATGGGCGGGTCGATGATTCCCTGGTCGCGGTTGACCATGCTGGACCTCCTGGGTCTCGTGAGAGTGAGAAAGACGCGGGCGCGGGCTCGTCGTGCGAAAGCACCGCGGCATCCGACCATTCTACAGGCCGGACGTGATCACTGCGCCAGCGCGGCGACCTCTTCGGCGGCGCGGGCCACGTCGTCGTTCACGACATGGTGGTCGAACTCGCCCTGGGATGCCAGCTCGACGCGTGCCGTCTTCAGCCGCCGGGCGCGCTCCTCGGCATCCTCGGTCCCCCGGCCGACGAGTCGCTGCACGAGCTCATCCCAGCTGGGGGGCAGGAGGAAGACGAGGTTGGCGTCGGGTGCGGCGGCCCGTACCTGACGCGCGCCCTGCAGGTCGATCTCGAGGAGCACCGTGCGGCCCTCGGCGAGAGCCGCGTAGATCGGGGCGCGAGGCGTACCGTAGCGGTGCTTGTTGTGGACCGTCGCCCACTCCAGCAGCTCGCCGTCGCGGATGAGCCGATCGAACTCGGCGTCGTCGACGAAGTAGTAGTGCTCTCCCTCGACCTCCCCCGGCCGCGGCGGACGGGTCGTCGCCGACACCGAGAGCAGGATCTCCGGGTGATGCTCCTTGATGTGCGCCGCGACCGTTCCCTTTCCCACCGCCGTGGGGCCCGCGAGCACGATGAGACGGCTCCGCCCGTCGCGTGGCCGAGGCTCCGGCCACCGTCGGTCGAGGAACGACTGCAGCGCGACCCGCTGCCGTGCTCCGAGCCCGCCCAGCCGCTTGACGGGCGAGATCTCCAGTTCGCTCAGGATGCGGTCGCGCTTGCCCTCGCCGATGGCGGGGAGGGCTGTCAGGAAGTCGGTGACGCGCATGGCGCCGGCAGCGGAGGTCGGGTCGCTCAGCGCCCGGCGCAGGAGCTCCTGAGGCGTGATGACGCGGGTGGTCACGTCGCGTTTCAGCGCGGCGCGCTCCTGGCGTGCGGCGACCGCGCGGCGCGAGGCGGCCACACGGTCGACCTCGGGGGGACGACGCGCGTCAGGCATGACGACCTTCCTGCAGTTCGAGATTGTGCTCATCGATGGCCGGCACGAGTCCATCCGGTCCGTGGCGCAGGATGCTGCGGCTGGCGCTGGCGAGAACGTACGGGGCCTGTGCTCCGAAGAGCGACGCCAGCTGCCCGAGACGGGCACCCTGGGCGCCGAAACCCGGGGCGAGGATGGGAGCCGGGGGGTCGATGACGTCGGGCAGCGCGTACGCCGCCGGATCGACGGTCGCCCCGATCACGAGGCCGAAGTCGCCGAGCGGACCCCCCACGCTCCGGTTGAACATCGACACCTCGCTGACGATGTCAGCGGCGACGGTGGCAGCAGCGTGCTCGCCGTCCTCATCGATGCTCACCGACTGCGGGACCGCCTGCTGGATGAAGGCACCTTCGGGGTTGCTCGTGGCGGCCAGCACGAACACGCCCTTGCCTGCGTCGCGGGCAAGCTCGAACGTGGAGCGCAGCGCACCGACGCCGAGGAACGGGCTCACCGTCACGGCATCCGCCTCCAAGGGCGCGCCGACCGTGAGCCAGGCAGCGGCGTACGCATCCATCGTGGTGCCGATGTCGCCGCGTTTGGCGTCGGCGAGCACGATGAGGCCGGCCTGCCGTGCGGCCGCCATCACGTCCTCGAGCGCGGCGAAGCCGGCCGACCCGTGCACCTCGAAGAACGCGACCTGCGGCTTCACGACCGCGACACGGCCGGCGGCCGCGTCCACGACGCGCAGGCCGAACTCCCGCACACCGCGCGCGTCGCGCGGGAGGCCCCAGGCGTCGAGGAGCGCACCATGAGGGTCGATCCCCACGCACAACCGCCCGCGCTGCTCGATCGCGCCGTGGAGCCTCTCGCCGAATCCGGTCACGCCGTGCCCTTCCGGTCGGCGGCGTACTCCTGGAGACTGCGCACGGCGAAGCCCTCCCGGAGAACAGGGAGCGCGCTGACGGCCGCGCCGAGCACGGCCATCGTCGTGAACAGCGCCTTGTCCGCGGCGACCGCAGCGGCGCGGATCTCGTACCCGTCGGCGCGGGCGATGCCCCCGGACGGGGTGTTCACCACGATGTCGATCTCCCCCGCGTTGATGAGGTCGACGACGTTCCGTCGGCCCGTGTCCTGCGTCTCCGAGTACTTGCCCACGACTTCCACGTGGATGCCGTTTCGCGCGAGGATCTCCGCGGTGCCTTCCGTGGCGGTCAGGCGGAAGCCGAGCTCCTGCAGCCGGTGTGCGGGGAGGATGACCGCTCGTTTGTCGTCGTCGGCGACCGACAGGAACACCGTTCCCGAGGTGGGCATGCCGCCGTAGGCGGCCGCCTGGCTCTTCGCGAACGCCGTCGGGAAGTCGCGGTCGATCCCCATGACCTCCCCTGTCGAGCGCATCTCCGGGCCGAGGACCGAGTCGACGGTGTGGCCGTCGGCGGTGCGGAACCGCTTGAACGGGAGAACCGCTTCCTTCACCGCGACCGGAGCGTCCAGCGGAACGCGGGAGCCGTCCTGGGACGGGAGCATGCCCTCGGCGATCAGCTCCGCAACGGTGGATCCCGCCATGATGCGGCTCGCCGCCTTCGCCAGCGGGATGCCCAGAGCCTTGGAGACGAACGGCACGGTCCGCGATGCGCGCGGGTTCGCCTCGATCACGTACAGCACGCCGGCGGAGACGGCGAACTGCACGTTGAGCAGACCCCGTACGCCGACGCCTTCCGCGATGGCCAGGGTCGCCGATCGGACACGATCGATCTCGGTGCGGCCGAGGGAGATCGGCGGGAGGGTGCAGCTGGAATCGCCGGAGTGGATGCCGGCCTCCTCCAGGTGCTCCATGACGCCGCCGATGTAGAGGTCCTCTCCGTCGTACAGTGCGTCGACGTCGATCTCGATGGCGTCGTCGAGGAAGCGGTCCACCAGCAGCGGCGCACCCTCCCCGATGATCGCCTGGTCTGCGACGCGCGCGAAGTAGTCGTGCAGGCTCGGAGTGTCGTAGACGATCTCCATGCCGCGACCGCCGAGCACGAAGCTCGGCCGAACGAGCACCGGGTAACCGATCTCCTCGGCGATCGCGACGGCCCCGGCCTCGTCGATGGCAGTGCCGTTCCGAGGTGCGACGAGGCCGGCGCGGTCGAGGAGACGCGAGAAGAGCTCACGCTCCTCGGCGAGGTCGATCGCCTCGGGCTGCGTGCCCAGGATGGTGTAGCCGGCGGCGGAGATGCCCTTGGCCAGGCCGAGCGGCGTCTGCCCGCCGAGCTGGCAGATGACGCCGAGGATCTCCCCCGACGCGGCTTCGGCGTGCAGCACCTCCAGCACGTCTTCGAGCGTGAGGGGCTCGAAGTACAGGCGGTCGCTCGTGTCGTAGTCGGTCGACACGGTCTCGGGGTTGCAGTTGATCATGACGGTCTCGAAGCCGGCATCGGCCAGCGCGAACGAAGCGTGCACGCACGAGTAGTCGAACTCCACGCCCTGTCCGATGCGGTTGGGCCCCGACCCGATGATCACGACCTTCTTCCGGTCGGAAGGCGTCACCTCGGTCTCGAAGTCGTACGACGAGTAGTGGTAGGGCGTGAGCGCGGGGAATTCGCCGGCGCACGTGTCGACCGTCTTGTACACGGGCCGGATGCCGAGGCTGTGGCGGATGCCGCGGACCTCGACCTCGGAGTCGCCGCGCAGCTGCGCGATCTGCGCGTCGCTGAACCCGTGCTCCTTCGCTACCCGCAGCGTGGCGGCATCCAGCTCGGGCGCCGTGCGCACGAACTCTGCGACCTCGTTGATGAGGGCGATCTGGTCGAGGAACCACGGGTCGATCTTGGTGGCCTCGAATGCCTGCTCGATGGTGGCGCCCTTGCGCATCGCCTGCTGCAGCACGACGATGCGGCCGTCGGTGGGGGTCCGGGCCACCTCCAGCAGCTCCGCGACGGAGCGCTCCTCCTCACCCCAGTGGAAGCTGGAGCCGCGCTTCTCCAGCGAGCGCAGGGCCTTCTGGAGCGCGGTCGCGTAGTTGCGGCCGATCGCCATCGCCTCGCCGACCGACTTCATGGTGGTGGTGAGGGTCGTGTCGGCGTTCGGGAACTTCTCGAAGTTGAACCGCGGAACCTTGACGACGATGTAGTCGAGGGTCGGCTCGAAGCTCGCCGGCGTGACCTTCGTGATGTCGTTGGGGATCTCGTCGAGCCGGTAGCCGATCGCGAGCTTCGCGGCGATCTTGGCGATCGGGAACCCGGTCGCCTTCGAGGCGAGGGCAGAGGAGCGCGAGACCCGCGGGTTCATCTCGATGACGATGATGCGCCCCGTCGCCGGATCGACGGCGAACTGGATGTTGCAGCCGCCCGTGTCGACCCCGACCGCCCGGATGATGTCGATGCCGATGTCGCGCAGCTTCTGGTATTCGCGGTCGGTGAGGGTGAGGGCGGGGGCCACAGTGATGGAGTCGCCCGTGTGCACGCCGACCGGGTCGACGTTCTCGATCGAGCAGACCACGACCGTGTTGTCGGCCGTGTCGCGCATGAGCTCGAGCTCGTACTCCTTCCACCCGAGGATCGACTCCTCCAGGAGCACCTCGGTGGTGGGTGAGTCGCGGAGGCCCGCCCCGGCGATGCGGCGCAGGTCGTTCTCGTCGTAGGCGAACCCCGAGCCGAGTCCGCCCATCGTGAACGAAGGGCGGACCACCAGCGGGTAGCCGAGTTCGTCGGCGGCTGCCAGCACTTCATCCATCGTGTGCGCGATGCGCGAGGCGGCGACGTCGGCTCCGGCGTCGAGCACGAGCTGCTTGAAGATCTGTCGGTCTTCGCCCTTCTGGATCGCGTCGACCTTGGCGCCGATGAGCTCGACGTCGTACTTCTCGAGGATCCCCTGCTCGTGGAGGGCCATCGCCGCATTCAGCGCGGTCTGCCCTCCGAGGGTGGGCAGGATCGCGTCCGGCTTCTCCTTGGCGATGATCGTCTCGATCACGGCGGGAGTGATCGGCTCGATGTAGGTCGCGTCGGCGAAATCGGGATCGGTCATGATCGTCGCCGGGTTCGAGTTCACGAGGATGACGCGCACGCCCTCCTCCCGCAGCACGCGGCACGCCTGCGTGCCGGAGTAGTCGAACTCGCACGCCTGACCGATGACGATCGGGCCGGAGCCGATGACGAGGACGCTGTTGATGTCGTCGCGCTTAGGCATTCTTGTTGTTCTCCAGGTTCGCGACGACGAGGTCACGGAAGCGGTCGAAGAGGTAGTTGGCGTCATGGGGGCCGGCCGCGGCTTCGGGGTGGTACTGCACCGAGAAGGCGGGGATGTCGAGCGCGCGGAGCCCCTCCACGACGTTGTCGTTGAGTCCGACGTGGCTCACTTCGACGCGGCCGTAGCCGTTCGGGCTCTCCACGGGGGCGTCGACGGGCGCATCCACGGCGAACCCGTGGTTGTGCGCCGTGATCTCCACCCGACCGGTGGACTTGTCGAGCACCGGCTGATTGATGCCGCGGTGGCCGAAAGGCAGCTTGTAGGTGCCGAAGCCGAGGGCGCGGCCGAGCAGCTGGTTGCCGAAGCAGATGCCGAAGAACGGCAGTCGCTCGTCGAGCACGGCGCGCAGCAGCGCGACATGGTCGTCGGATGCCGCCGGGTCGCCCGGGCCGTTCGAGTAGAAGACGGCCACCGGCTCGATCGCGCGGATGTCGTCGATCGTCACGCTCTGCGGGAGGACGTGCACGTCGAATCCGCGCGCAGCGAGGTTTTCGACGGTCGCCTGCTTGACGCCGAGATCGAGCACCGCGAGATTGCCGACGCGCTCCACCCCTTCGGCGGCCGGGGTGACCTCGGCGGCGGAGACGGACACGGCCGCCGACAGGTTCTGGCCGGCCATCATGGGCGCTTCACGGACGATCCGCAGCTGCTCGTCCGGGTCGATGTCGGCGGCGTCGCCCGAGAAGATGCCCCCGCGCATGCTGCCGGCATCGCGCAGCACGCGGGTCACAGCTCGGGTGTCGATGCCGCTGATTCCCACGATTCCGTCGCGCTCGAGGGCATCACCGAGGGATTCCTCCGCGCGCCAGTTCGATACGACGCGCGAGGGGTCGCGCACGATGTATCCGGCGACCCACACGCGGCGCGATTCGGGGTCTTCGCCGTTCATGCCCGTGTTCCCGATGTGGGGGGCGGTCTGCAAGACGATCTGACCGGCGTAGGACGGGTCGGTCAGCGTCTCCTGGTAGCCGGTCATGCCCGTGGCGAAGACGACTTCGCCGAGCGTCGTGCCGTGGGCTCCGTAGGCCCGGCCGGGATGCCGGGTGCCGTCTTCGAGGACGAGGACGGCGGGGTCGTGTGCCGAGAAAGTAGTGCTGGTCATGCGTCGGGTCCCGTCGGGGTGGTCGAATTCTGCGGGGAGATGAGCGTCGACACGGCGTCGACGACGGCCCGCGAGGAGGTGTCCTGCGGGCGGAAGTAGGAATCCACGACAGTGTCGGGCTCGATGCGCCACGCGATCCGGGCGAGTCCGCCCTTCTCGACGACGCGGTCGATCGCGACCGTCGCCTGGTCTGCGGAGGTGATGTCCGATGCGGACAGGAACAGCCGCGGCTGGCCCGGGAGGTCGAGTGCGATCCCTGCCGTGGTGATGGTCGCAGCGACGCGCGAACGGAAGGCGAATCCCCGGATCGCGAGGCGCTCCAGCGGCTCGTCGTGGCGGGTCGTGGCCACGTAGAACCCGGAGAAGCGCGACACGACTGCCGCCTCGGCGGGCATGTCCCCCACCGGCGCGGTCAGTCCTGCGTCGCGGCGGGTTCGTCGTCGCCATGCCCACACGCCGAGACCCATCAGCGCGAGCGTGAAGGCGACGATGATCAGCAGGGCGAGCTCACGGGTCACGCGTTCACCTCCGCGGTGCGTACGGGTGCGTCGACCAGGTGTCCGTCCATGACGGTGGCGACGCCGCGGAAGATCGTCCAGCGGATCTCGCCCGGCAGCTCGCGTCCGAGGTACGGCGAGTTGACGCTCCGTCCCCGCAGGTCTTCGCGGGTGAAGGGTCGCACGGGCGCGGGGTCGTAGAGCGTGAGCGATGCCGGCGCTCCGACCTCCAGCGGCGTTCCGGCATCCGACAGGCGTCCGATGCGCGCGGGAGCCGACGACATGACGCGGGCGACGTCGTCCCAGGTGAGCATCCCCGTGTCGACGACCGCCTGCTGCACGACGCGCAGCGCCGATTCGAGGCCGACCATCCCGTTCGCCGCCGCCTGCCACTCGCACGCCTTCGCTTCCGCCGGGTGGGGCGCGTGATCGGTCGCGACGATGTCGATGGTGCCGTCGGCGAGGCCTTCGCGCACCGCGAGAACGTCTTCGTCACGACGAAGAGGCGGGTTGACCTTGTACCGGGCGTCGTATCCGCGGACGAGATCCTCCGTGAGGAGCAGGTGGTGCGGAGTCACCTCGGCGGTCACGTCGACACCGCGACGCTTCGCCCACCGGATGATGTCGACAGAGCCTGCGGTGGACAGGTGACACACGTGAAGGCGGGAGCCGACGTGCTCGGCGAGGAGCACATCGCGCGCGATGATCGACTCCTCGGCGACGGCGGGCCACCCGGCCAGGCCGAGTTCGGCCGAGACGGTGCCCTCGTTCATCTGCGCGCCCTCGGTGAGGCGCGGGTCCTGCGCGTGTTGCGCGACGACACCGTCGAAGGCCTTCACGTACTCGAGCGCGCGGCGCATGATGAGCGGGTCGAACACGCAGAAGCCGTCGTCGCTGAACACGCGCACGCGGGCGCGTGAGGATGCCATCGCCCCGAGTTCCGCCAGTCGTTCGCCCTTCTGCCCGACTGTGACGGCCCCGATCGGCTGCACGTGCACGTAGCCCGCTGCCTCGCCCAGGGCGAGTTCCTGTTCGACGACCCCGGCCGTGTCGGCGACAGGCGACGTGTTGGGCATCGCGAAGACCGTGGTGTAGCCGCCGGCAGCGGCGGCACGCGAGCCGGTGAGGATCGTCTCGGACGCCTCATAGCCGGGCTCACGCAGATGCGTGTGGAGGTCGACGAGCCCGGGCAGCGCGATCAGACCGTCGGCATCGATGACGGATGCACCGGCTCGGCTGAGGCCGGTGCCGATCTCTTCGATGCGCCCCCCGGAGACGATCAGGTCGCACGCCGCGCCGCTGTGGAGCCGCGCTCCGCGGATGAGGAGGGTTTCGTGCGAGCGGTCGGTCGTGCTCATCGGATGTTCTCCTCGGTCTCTGATGCGGTGCGCTCGCCCGACAGCAGCAGGTAGAGCACCGCCATGCGTACCGAGACTCCGTTCGCGACCTGCTCGAGCACGGTCGACCGCGGTGAATCGGCGGCATCGGCGGAGATCTCCAGGCCGCGGTTCATCGGGCCGGGGTGCATGACAATGCTATCGCTCGGCAGAGACGCCAGGCGCCCGGCGTCGAGGCCCCAGCGTCGTGAATACTCCCGTTCAGTGGGGAAATAGGCGGCGTTCATCCGCTCCAGCTGGATCCGGAGCATCATGACGGCGTCGGGGCCGGTCGCGAGCGCGTCGTCGAGGTCGTAGACGACCGTCGCCGGCCACGCCGAGACATCCTGCGGCACGAGGGTGGGCGGTGCGACGAGGGTGACATGCGCGCCGAGCGTCGTCAGCAGCCACACGTTCGAGCGCGCGACGCGGGAGTGCAGCACGTCACCCACGATCGTCACGTGGAGTCCGGCGAGATCCCGCCCCCGGCTGTCGTCGCCGAAGGTGCGCTTGCGCAGAGTGAAGGCGTCGAGGAGCGCCTGGGTGGGATGCTCGTGGGTCCCGTCGCCGGCGTTGACCACGCCGGCGGAGATCCATCCGCTCGTGGCGAGCGTCTGGGGAGCACCGGATGCGCCGTGGCGGATGACGACGGCATCCGCCCCCATCGCCTGGAGGGTCTGGGCGGTGTCCTGGAGCGACTCCCCCTTGGACACCGAGGAGCCCTTGGCCGAGAAGTTGATGACGTCGGCAGACAGGCGCTTCGCGGCAGCTTCGAAGGAGATGCGGGTGCGCGTGGAGTCTTCGAAGAAGAGGTTCACGACGGTCTTGCCGCGCAGTGTGGGCAGCTTGCGGATCTCGCGCGTCTGCGTGTCGCGCATGTCTTCGGCGACGTCGAGGATGCGCAGCGCGTCGGCGCGGCTGAGTGTCTTGGTGTCGAGAAGGTGCCTCATGCGCCGATCGTCACCTCTTCGATCCCGTCGACGGCGTCGAGGCGGACATTGACGCGCTCCTCACGGGAGGACGGGAGGTTCTTGCCGACGAAGTCGGGACGGATAGGAAGCTCCCGGTGGCCTCGGTCGATCAGGATCGCCAGACGCACGACGGCGGGCCGCCCGATGTCGTTCACGGCATCCAGCGCTGCCCGGATCGACCGGCCGGAGAAGAGCACGTCGTCGACGAGCACGACGGTCTTGCCGTCGATGCCGCCCGCCGGGATCTGGGTCGGCTGCGGCGTCCTCGTCGGATTGCGATGGAGGTCGTCGCGGTACATCGTCACGTCGAGCGACCCGACCGGAACGCTCGTGCCGGAGAACTCGCTGATGAGTGAGCCGATGCGCTCGGCGAGCGTGACGCCGCGGGTGGGGATGCCGAGGAGCACGAGCCCGTCGGGACCCTTGTTCGACTCGAGGATCTCGTGCGAGATCCGAGTGAGGGCCCGGGCGATGTCGGCGCTGTGCAGGACGGTGCGTGCCTGCGGGGGCGGTGCCGGACGGGTGTGCGACAGGGCGTCGTCTGGCTGCTCGCCGCGTGTGACGTCGGGCATGCTCATCTCGCCGCTCCCTTCTCCGCCTCACAGGACGGGGTTAAAGGTTGCTGGTTGCGGCTTCCAGCCTAGCGGAACGGCGGTGCGCTCCGGACTCGGTGCAACGTGGGTGTTGACACCTAGCAACGCTAGGCCTAGCATCACTAGGTGTGAACGCAGAAGCACTCAAAGGGCACCTCGATCTGCTCGTCCTGTCCGTCGTCTCCCGCGGACCGATCCACGGCTACGGAGTGATCGACGGGCTGAAGACCCGCAGCGAGGGCGCCTTCGACCTCGCAGAGGGCACGGTGTATCCCGTCCTCCACCGGCTCGAACGGGCCGGCCTCCTCCAGCACGAATGGTCCGAGACCACCGGCCGCCGCCGCAAGCTGTATGCACTGACCGCGCAGGGCGAGGCGAAACTCGTCGAACGTCGCGAAGGCTGGCGCGAGTTCGCCGACGCCGTCGAAGCCGTCTTGAGGAGGAACCCGTGGCCGCAGACCGCCTGATCGACGACTACCTCGGCGTCCTCCACACGCGTCTGCGCACGCGGCGCGACCGCGACGACCTGCTCGACGAGATCGCCGACCACCTGCACAGCGCGGCCGAACGCCTCGAGGCGCTCGGCATCGATCGCGAGAGCGCCGAACGACGCACCCTCGCCACCTTCGGGGAGCCGCGCCTCGTCGCGGGGCTCCTCATGTCCGTTCCCTCGAAAGGAAGCACGATGTCCCTGTTCTTCTCCCGCCGCCTCGGCGCATTGTCGGCGATCGCCGCGGTGCTGTGGGCCGCGGCGTCCATCATGACGTTCTACGGCTACACCTCACTGAGCGGCTCGTGGACGAGCGAGCGCTACCTCGCCTCGGCCGTCGTGGTCGGCCTCGCATGCCTGTTCACGGCCGCGGTTCTGGTCGGCATGAACGTGCGCGCGATCGGTCGCGTCGACGCCGTCACCGTCGCCATCGGCGGGCTCGCGCTCGTCGCCGCCGCCGCGGCGACCGTCGTGTCGTGGGTCGTCGCCCTATGGCTCCCGCTCCTGGCCGCCGCTGTCACCTGGACTCTGATCCGCGCCCGCCGAGCGCACGCCGGGTCGCGCACCTTCGCCTCGGTGCTCGTCGTCGCGATGCCGCTTCTCGGCATCTCTGCGATCGCGGTGAGCGCCCTCGGCGTGTTCGGAGGGCTGGAGCTGGAGTTCGGGATCTGGCTCGTCGTGGCCGGCGTCGGCGTCGTGCTCGTGGGTGCGCTGAGCGACCTGGCCGTGCGCCTCACCGCACGCATCCGCACAGCGGTGGTGACCGCCTGACACGACCCCGCACGCGGCCGCTCCACGAGCGGCCGCGTCAGCGCTGTCAGGCGCCGGTGGAGACCGATGACGCGGCGGGCACGGCTTCGTCGTCGGCGCGGGTCGAGCGGATGGGATGACCCTGCGTCGTCAGGCAGCGGCCGGACGCGAGATCCCATTTCCAGTCGTGGAGCGAGCAGGTGAGAACGCCGTCCTCGATCTTCCCGGTCTTCGTGAGGTCCGCCCGCAGGTGGGGGCACCGTCGCTGGACGCGCCAGCCGTCGATGACCGTGTCCTCTGTCTGGTCGGACTGCTCCGCATACCAGTTCTCGACGTACTCGATACGGTCACGCGACAGGCACTTGAGGAACGTCGTCAGGAACTCGTTGAACTTGCCGCTGCGGCCCACCTCGAACTGCATCGACAGGAAGATCGAGTTCGACCAGTCGATCTCGTGGTCGGCGATGTTCGTCGACACCAGATCGGCCGGGATCGTGTACCAGTAGATGCAGTCCTCCCCCGCGTACTCGCGCACCTTCGCCTTGGGGAAGTCCACGACCATGTCGAGCTCGCCGATGCGGAAGCGCACGTTGCCGCCCACGCCGTTGCGGATCGTGCGCGCACGTCGCAGCAGCGGCTCCCACCATTCCTTGATCGCCTGCAGCATCTCCGCCGGTGGCATGACCTCGGCGCGGGAGGCGACCTCTGCCTGGATCTCGTCCTGGCGGGAATCGCGCTGCTCGGCGAGGTAGTTCCACTTGTCGTCGAAGACGCGATCGATCTCCGCGTCGGTGTACAGCGTCTGGGTCACGGTGACCGTGCCGTCGACGATGTCCACCTGCGTGCCCGGGACGAACTCGTAACCCTTCTGCTGGGGGCGCAGCTCCTTCATGTGAGCGAGGAACTCGCGCTGATCCGTGAAGATCGAGTCGTCGTTCAGGCCGGTCCCGTTGTAACGGAACAGGTCTTCGCGAAGGAACATCGGCGGGCCCGCCATCGGGAAGACGTGCTCGGCATCCACCTTCTCGATGTAGTACATGGCGCGCTTGTTCTGCGCTTCACGTTTGAGTCGGGCGAAGTTCTGTTTGGCGTCCTGCGGGAGGTCGTAGACCATCGGCCACCAGATCGCCCCGGACACCTGAGTGAAGTAGGCGTCGGGCTTGCTGAAGCCCAGCAGCTTCTCGAGATCGAGGGGGTGCGAGTCGTTCTGGTTCAGGATGCTGGCCGTGCCGTCGTCGACGCTCAGGGACGAGTCGCCGATGGGTCCGTCGCTCGGGGCGCGCAACGGCGTCACCATGAGGCGCAGCGCGCCGAACTCCATCGGGACGCCCGCCTGCGTGTAGACGATGTTGTCGTAGCCGAGGCTGCGCAGGTCGGTCTCGAGGTCGTCGGTCGGGTACTCCGGGAGCAGCACGGGGATGTCGGCGCGCACGTAACGGCGGAGAAGCTGCGGGTCGAAGTGGTCGCGGTGGCGGTGCGAGATGTACAGGAAGTCTGCGGCGCCGAAGCGCTCCCAGTCCAGTGCTCGGTTGTCGGGGAACGGGAACCACGAGCCGAAGAAGCTCGGTCCGATCACGGGGTCGCACAGGATGCTTCCGCCTGCTGTCTCGATGAACATCCCGGCATGGCCGAGTCCAGTGATGCGCACGTGTATGAACCTCCTCGACGGCGGACCGAGTCTACGCGGTGCCCGCGGCGATGGTCTGTGACCCGGCCGTGCATAAGCCGGAACGCGAACCGATCAGTTCGCGCGAGCGATGCGGGCGAGCACCCCGTGGACGAAGGATCCCGAGTCGTCCGTCGAGAGCTCCTTCGCGAGCTCCACCGCTTCATCGATCGCGACGGCCGTGGGCACCTGATCGTTGAAAAGGATCTCCCAGACGCCGATGCGCAGGACGGCGCGATCGACCGCCGGCATGCGCTCGAGCTTCCAGTCGCGCGCATGCGTGACGATCTGCTCATCGATCTCGTCGTGGTTGTCGATCACGCCGTCGACGATCTCGCGGGCATACAGCCACGAGGCTTCGCGGGCAGGCTCGCTGGCCGCGCGCTTGGCTTCGGCGGCGAGCGTCGTGGCGAGTTCGTCGCCGCGCACGTCGCTCTGGTAGAGGATGTCGAGGGCGCGCTTGCGCGCCTTGCTGCGGGCGCTCACGTCAGTTGACGCGGCCGAGGTAGTCACCCGTGCGGGTGTCGACCTTGACCTTGGTTCCCGTCTCGAGGAACAGCGGCACCTGGATCTCGTAGCCTGTCTCGACCGTGGCCGCCTTCGTGCCCGCCGAAGAGCGGTCGCCCTGGAGACCCGGCTCGGTGTAGGTGATCTCGAGCACGACGGAGGCGGGAAGGTCGATGTACAGCGGGGTGCCGTTGTTCGTCGCGATCGTGACCTGCTGGTTCTCCAGGAGGAAGTTCGCCGCGTCGCCGACGGTGGCCGCCGGGACGTTGATCTGGTCGTAGTCGGACATGTCCATGAACACGAAGCTGTCACCGTCGTTGTACAGGTAGGTGAAGTCGCGACGGTCGACGTTCTCGATCTCGATCTTCGTGCCGGCGTTGTAAGTCTTGTCGACGGTCTTCCCCGTCACGACGTTCTTCAGCTTCGTGCGGACGAACGCGCCGCCCTTGCCGGGCTTGACGTGCTGGAACTCGACCACGCTCCAGAGCTGTCCGTCGATCTTGATGACGACGCCGTTCTTGATGTCTGCGGTGGATGCCATGAGCGTTGGGGATTCCGTTCGGTGTGGGATTCGGGGCCGCGCCGCGGCGGGATCGCACCACGGCCGACAGTCGATTCTAAGGGAAGACGTGGCATCCGGCTGCCGGAAGGCCGGTTCACCGCGAGCCGTGCGGCAGCTGCGTCGCCGCGATCAGCCCTCTGCGGTGCCGGTGATGATGTCCAGGAGCAGGTTCGTCGCACGGCCATATCCGGCGACGCCTTCGCCGATCACGTGCACCACGGCGACGTCGCGGACGTAGGAATGGTGACGGAACTCCTCGCGTGCATACACGTCGGAGACGTGCACTTCGGCGACCGGCAGCGCCACCGCGCTCAGCGCATCGCGGAGCACGACCGAGGTGTGGGTGAGTCCGCCCGGGTTGATGACGATGCCCGCGCAGTCGGTGCGCGCAGCGTGGATCGCATCGATGAGCACGCCCTCGTGGTTGCTCTGCACGGCGCGCACGTCGAACCCCTTGGCGCCGGCGGCCGCGGCCACGAGCGCCTCGACGTCGGCCAGGGTCTCGTGTCCGTAGACCTCGGGTTCGCGTGTGCCGAGGAGGTTCAGATTGGGGCCGTTGACGAGCAGCAGCCGGCGCGGTGTGGTCACGTCAGCACCCTACTCGCGGTCAGCCCGCGACCTCCTGATACGCGGCGAACAGGAGCGACTCGTCGGGCGCCTGCAGCACCGTGGGCTTGGCGATGTCATCGAGCACGATGAAGCGGAGCATCGAGCCGCGCGTCTTCTTGTCGCGCTGCATGGTCGCCAGCAGCGAGCTCCACGCCCCGGCACGATAGCTCGTCGGAAGCCCCAGGAGCTCGAGGATGTCGCGGTGGCGCTGCGCCGCCTCGTCGGACAGTCGCCCGGCCAGCCGCGACAGCTCCGCGGCGAACAGCATCCCGACGGAGATCGCCGCACCGTGACGCCAGCGGTACCTCTCCGAATGCTCGATGGCATGACCGAGTGTGTGACCGTAGTTGAGGACTTCGCGAAGCCCTGCCTCACGGAGATCCTCGCCGACGACACGCGCCTTCATGTCGATCGCCAGCTCGACGCAGCGGCGGAACGCATCGCTGTGCGGGTCGACGACCGCCTTCGGGTCGGCTTCGATGAGGTCCAGGATCTCCGGATGCCAGATGAAACCCGCCTTGACGACTTCGGCGAACCCCGCCACCCGCTCGTGCTCGGAGAGGCTGTCGAGCAGATCGAGGTCGCAGACCACGGCGCGCGGCGGCCAGAACGCGCCGACCAGGTTCTTGCCTTCCGCGGTGTTGATCCCGGTCTTCCCTCCGACGGCCGCGTCCACCATGCCGAGCACGGTGGTGGGCACCTGGACGACCGCGACGCCGCGCAGCCAGGTGGCCGCGACGAAGCCGGCGAGATCGGTCACCGCGCCGCCTCCGAAACCGACCACCGCATCCGTGCGCGTGAAGTCGGCCTGACCCATGACCTGCCAGCAGAAGGCCGCCACTTCGACGCGCTTCCCCTGCTCGGCATCGGGAATCTCCGCCAGCAGCACCTGCCGGTCATCGCCGAGCACCGCACGCAGCTGCTCAGCCTGCGCCGACAGTGTCGGCGGGTGGACGATCAGCACCTTGCGGGCGGCAGCCGGCAGAGACTCCCGCACGAGGGGCAGGATGCCGCGGCCGACAGTGATGTCGTACGGAGCGTCGCCTGCCACGCTGATGACGGTGTTGTCGGTCACGATGCTTCTCCTCTCGCCCACGCGGCGATCTGGTCGACGATGTTCTGCAAGGGGCCGGTGGACGTGTCGAACGTCACGTCGGCGAGGCTTTCGTAGAGTCCCCGACGCTGCTCGTAGACCGTCTTCCACCGCGCCACGGCGTCATCGCCCTGGAGCAGCGGACGGGCGCTGCCGCGGATGCGCGAGGCGATCGTCTGCGGACCGACGGTCAGCAGCACCACCCGATGCTCGGCGAGGTCGCGCTGCGTCTCGGGATCGAGCACCGCTCCACCGCCCAGAGCGACGACACCACCCCGCTGCAGGCACGCGGCGACCGCCTCGCGCTCGAGCCGGCGGAAGTGCGCCTCGCCGTGTTCCGCGAACAGTGCCTCGATGGGTCCGTGCTGGCGCACCACGTCGGCGTCGCTGTCGGAGAAGGGCACCCCCAGCGAGCGCGCGACCCGCTTGCCGATGCTCGTCTTGCCGGCCCCCATGGGACCGATGAGCACGATGGCGGACGCGGTCATCCCAGCGACGCGTCGCTGTCGGCCGTCGTCGCGAGGTTCTCGGGGATCGCGGCGAGGTAGGCGGCGAGGTTGCGGCGGGTCTCGGCGACGCTGTCACCGCCGAACTTCTCCAGCACGACATCGGCCAGCACCAGCGCGACCATCGCCTCGGCCACGACACCCGCCGCCGGAACGGCGCAGACATCGGAACGCTGGTGGTGTGCGGTGGCGGCGTCGCCCGTGCTCACATCGATCGTGCGCAGAGCGCGCGGAACGGTGGCGATCGGCTTCATCCCCGCACGCACCCGCAGCACCGTGCCGGTGGACATCCCGCCTTCGGTGCCGCCTGCCTTGTCGGTGGAACGAGCGATCCCGTCGTCGGTGGCGAAGAGCTCGTCGTGGGCGGCCGAACCGCGACGGCGGGTGGTCTCGAAGCCGTCACCGACCTCGACGCCCTTGATCGCCTGGATGCTCATGAGCGCCTGCGCGAGCTTCGCGTCGAGCCGGCGGTCCCACTGCACGTGGGAACCGAGCCCCGGCGGGAGCCCGTAGGCGAGGACCTCGACGATGCCCCCGAGGGTGTCGCCGTCTTTGCGGGCCGCGTCGACCTCGGCCACCATCGCCTCGCTCGTGGCGGGGTCGAAGCAGCGAAGCGGATCGGCGTCCAGGCGATCGACGTCGTCGGGCGCGGGGACGGGCGACCCGGCGGGAACCTGCACGGGCCCGATCGAGAGCGTGTGGCTGACGAGCCGGATGCCGAGTTCGGACAGGAAGGAGCGCGCGACGGCCCCCAGCGCCACGCGCGCGGCGGTCTCACGGGCGCTGGCACGCTCCAGGATCGGCCGGGCCTCGTCGAATCCGTACTTCTGCATGCCGACCAGGTCGGCGTGGCCGGGACGCGGGCGCGTGAGCGCCGCTCCCCTGCCGCGAGACTTCTCTGTCAGCTCGACGGGCTCGGGGCTCATCACCTCGGTCCACTTCGGCCACTCGGTGTTGCCGATGCGCAGCGCGATGGGGCTTCCGAGGCTGAAGCCGTGACGGACGCCTGCGGAGAGGGTCAGCTCGTCTTCCTCGAACTTCATCCGCGAGCCCCGGCCGTAGCCGAGCTTGCGGCGTGCGAGATCCTGTTGGATCGCGGCACGAGAGATGGGGACGCCGGCAGGCAGTCCCTCCATGAGGGCGACGAGTTCGGGGCCGTGGGATTCACCGGCCGTGAGCACGCGGAGCATTCGACTATCCTCCCACGAGCGCGCGGCGCATGACGGCCACGACCGCCTCCTCCTCCGGAAGGGGCTCGGCTGTCGACCCGGTGGAGAAGGCGCGGATCTGGAGCACCGCCTGGTGAAGGAGCATCCCTTCGCCGCTGACCGCTCGGTGGCCGGCTCGCTCCCACGCGGAGGCGAGCACCGTCGGCCCGTGGCCGTAGACCACGTCGAAGAGCAGTCCACCGGGGCCGGCCAGCGCCTCCGCCGCCCCGGGATCCACGGCGGCGGCTCCCGGCAGGGTCGACAGGGTGAGGTCACGCCGTTCATACGACGCGGCGATGAGAGGGAGCCGGTGCACGGCGACCCCGAGCCGCCGCCCGAGCTCCTCGAGCGGGGCGATCGCATCCGGTCGACGAGCGACCACGTCGACGGACGTCGCTCCGAGCTCCGCAACCGCGACCAGCGCAGATGTCGCCGTCGCCCCTGCGCCGATGATGCGGGCGTCGTCGAGCCGCCCCACTCCGGCATCGTGGAGCGCGCGCACGATACCCCCCACGTCGGTGTTGAAGCCACGTCGGCGGTCGCCGCGCAAGACGAGCGTGTTCACCGCGCCGGTCATGGCGGCATGGGCGTCGTGCTCCTGGGCGGCGGCGAAGGCCACCGCTTTCAAGGGCATCGTGCACGACAGGCCGCGGTACTCGGGCCCGAGGGAGGCGAGCTGGCCGGCGAACTCCTGTTCACTCACCCGGCGTCGACCGTACGTCCAGTCCCACCCGAGGCAGGTGTAGGCGGCGGTGTGGAGGGCGGGCGACTTGCTGTGCGCGATCGGGTCGCCCCAGACCTCGAGGATGTCGCGGGGCATCCGTCAGCAGCCGGAGTCGGGGTTGTCGGCGCACCATGCGCGCCACTGGTCTACCGCCTTCAGATGTTCGCTGTACGTCGTCGTGAAGACCGTCTCGCCCGTGTCGAGGTTGACCGTCACGAAGTACAGCCATGGCCCCTCGGCCGGCTCCATCGCCGCGGCGATGGCACGGTCGCCGGGATTGGCGATAGGGCCGATCGGCAGCCCGGGGTGCTTGTAGGTGTTCCACGGGTTGTCGTCTTCGAGCGCCTCCGCCGAGGAGCTGACGGTGCCATCGTGCATCTCGCCGTATCCGTACTGGGCCGTCGAGTCCATCTGCAGAAGACCGTGCGTCTCCTGGTTGTCAGGATCCAGACGGTTCTGGATGACGCGAGACACTTTGAAGAAGTCGTCTTCGAAGCGCGCCTCGCGCTCGATGATCGAGGCGATCGTCAGGATCTCGTGACGACGGTCCTCCGGCACTCCGGCGTCATCGAGCGATTGGATCGTCCGATTGACGAGCCGCTGGATCACGTCGTTCGCGGTGACCCCGGGGTCGAAGGTGTACGTGGCGGGGAACAGCCAGCCTTCGAGGCTGTCACCCTCGATGCCGAACGCAGCGGGATCGGCCGCGGCCTTCTCGAAGTCCGCCAGCGGAAGCCCGGTCGCCTCGGCGAGGAGCGGCAACGACTGCTCCACGGTCAGACCTTCCCGCAGCTGCGCCGTGTTCTCGAGCTTGTTCTCGGGGTTCTCGAGCGCTTCCAGGGCCGCCGCGGACGTCATCTGCAGCTGCATCTGGTAGGCACCGGGGTGGAACGTCGGATTGAGAGCGTTGGCGATCAGATAGTCGTAGAACGCGCCCGAGGTCTTCGTCACGCCGGCTTGGTGGAGCGTGCGCGAGATCGAGGAGCCCGTGTCGCCGTCGACGATCGTGACGACCACCTCGCCGTTGGCCATCCCCGCCTCGTAGTCCTTCGGCTCCTCCCAGCCCATGAAGGCGCGGATCTTGTCTTCGTACGTCGTCCACACCACCGCGCCGCCCGCGACCAGGCCGCCGATGAGCGCGAGCACCACACCGAAGACGACCCACCCCGCGATGCGGCTCTTGCGCCGGTCGCGCTGGTGGCGCTTGTCGTGTGCGTGATGGTCCCCCGCACTGGGGTCTTCGTGGAAGAGCGCGTCGAGAGTCGTCGGCGTGCGACGCGGCCCCGGCTCATCCTCGTCTCTGCCGCGTGACGGCTCAGGGCTCGACGTGACCGGAGCGGCCCCCCGCGGCTCGGAGGCGGAGACCGGGGCGGGCACGTTCGTCGACGCGAGCGAAGAGGTCGCTGCCTGAGCGCCGTCGCGGTGCGTGTGAATGTTCGCGCTGTCTTCCGGTGCAGGACGCGCCGGTACGGCATCCTTGGCTGCGGCTTCCCGCGCCGCTCGCCGGCTCAGCGGAGGCGTGGGCCGGGAGCTGTCGTCTCCGCCGCGCCGACCCGGATCGAGAGGCTCCGTCGCTGATGACGTCGACCCCCGCTGCTGAGGCGAGGGGAGCTTGCCGAACAGGTCGGCGAACTGATCGTCGTGCGACGGAGTGTCGGGCATCAGGAAGGCTCCGGGGGGTCAGAGAGGGCCCCGGCCGGGTTGCCGGTGCTCTTTTCGACGTCGATCGCCTGCTGAAGGAGGACGACTGCGGCGACCTGATCGACTAGCTTACGAGACGAACGCTGTGATCGGCCGGAACTTCTCAAAGCCGCGTGCGCCGACACGGTGCTCAGCCGCTCATCGACCAGGCGCACAGGCAGACGCGTACGATCCGCGATCGCCCTTGCCACCTCGCGTGCATCCGCCGTGGATGCGGTCTCTCCCCCGCCCAGGCTGATCGGAAGACCCACGAGCACCTCGAAGGCGCTGTACTCGTCAGCGATGTCCGCGATCCGTGCGACGGTCCCTTCATCGCGGGGGACGGTCTCCACCGGCACGGCCAGCATCCCGTCGGGATCGCAGCGCGCAACCCCGACCCGCGCCCTGCCGACGTCGATGCCGAGCCTCACCCCGCGACGGAAGCCGCTCACGCGTCTGTCGTCTCCAGCTGGGTCACGATGCTCGCCAGCGCTGCGGGCAGCGCGGAGACATCGGTGCCCCCGCCCTGCGCGACGTCGTCGCGACCGCCGCCTCCTCCGCCGAGGATGCCGGCGGCAGCCTTCGCGAGCACGCCGGCCTTCGCGCCCCGCGACCGGGCGGCGTCGTTGGTGGCGACGATCACCACGGGTCGCTCGCCGACCTGCGCGCCGAGGGCGACCACGGCAGCCTCGGCGCCGAGGCGCTCCCGAAGCTGGAGTGCCAGCGATCGCACGTCATCGGCGGAAGCCGCAGTGCCGAGCGACTCCGCGACGACGCGGTGCGCTCCCACCGGTCGCGCCGTCGCGGCCAGTGCGGGCAGTCGATCGCCCAGAGCCTTCGCCTCGAACTGCGCGATCTTCTTCTCCGCCGCCTTCAGACTCGCCTGCAGCTCCGCGATGCGCGTCGTCAGCTGCTCGCGGGGCGCCTTGAGGTTGGCTGTCAGCTGCGACACGATCGCGCGTTCGGCTGCCAGCTCCCGGAAGGCGTCGAGACCGACCAGCGCCTCCACGCGACGATTCGCTGCGCCCACCGACGACTCGCCGATGAGGCTGATGAGTCCGACCTCGGAGCTGCGACCGACATGCGTGCCGGCGCACAGCTCGCGCGACCACGGGCCCCCGATGTCGACCATGCGCACGGTGTCGCCGTACTTCTCGCCGAACAGCGCCATCGCTCCGAGGGCCTTCGCCTCGTCGAGCGGCAGCACGCGCGTGGTCACCTCGAGATTGTCGCGCACCGCATTGTTGGCGATCTCTTCGATCTCGCTCTTCGTGGCATCCGAGAGCGCCTGGCCCCACGAGAAGTCGAAGCGCATGTAGCCGGCGCGGTTCAGCGATCCCGCCTGTGTCGCCGTCTTGCCGAGGGTGTCGCGCAGGGCGGCGTGCACCAGGTGGGTGGCGGAGTGCGCCTGCTGAGCAGCACGCCGGTTGACGGCGTCCACGACGGTGGTCGCGGGCTGACCGAGCCCGACCTCGCCGCTGGTCACCTCCACGGTGTGGCTGATGAGTCCGGCCACAGGCTTCTGCACGTCGAGGACGTCGAGCTCGTAGCCCGGTCCCACGATGACGCCCTTGTCGGCGACCTGGCCACCGGACTCGGCGTACAGGGCCGTCTCGGCCAGGATGACCTCCGCGATCTGCCCCTGCGTCGCACGCTGGGCGGGCAGGCCGTCGACGAGGAGGCCGAGCACGGTCGTCTCCGTCTCGAGGTCGCTGTAGCCGGTGAAGACCGTCTCGCCCTGCGCGCGGAAGTCGCGGTACACGCTGAGGTCTGCGAGCTGACGCTTGCGCGAGCGCGCATCGGCCTTCGCGCGCTCTCGCTGCTCCTTCATGAGCGCGTCGAATGCCCCGCGATCGACAGTGAGGCCCGCCTCCTCGACGATCTCCATCGTCAGGTCGATCGGGAATCCGTAGGTGTCGTGAAGAAGGAACGCCTCGCTGCCGCTGAGCTGCGTCCCTCCGGCGCGGCGGGTCTGCTGGACCGATTCGTCGAGCAGCTCCGACCCGGCAGCGAGCGTGCGGAGGAAGGTCGCCTCCTCGGCGAGGGCGTACTGCGCCAGGCGGTCGTACTCGGCCTCCACGACCGGGTAGGCCTCCTTCATCGCGTCGCGGGATGCCGCGAACAGCTCCGCGAAGGTGGGGCCCTCGACGCCGAGAAGCCGCATCGCGCGGATCGCGCGACGCATGAGCCGTCGCAGGATGTAGCCGCGTCCCTCGTTCGAGGGTGTCACGCCGTCGGAGAGGAGCATGAGCGATGAGCGCACGTGGTCGGCGACCACACGGAAGCGGACGTCGTCCTCGTGGTCCGCGCCGTACTTCTTACCCGACAAGGCGACGGCACGATCGAGCACAGGACGCACCTGGTCGGTCTCGTACATGTTGTCGACGCCCTGCTTGATGAAGGCCACGCGCTCAAGGCCCATCCCGGTGTCGATGTTCTTCGCCGGCAGCTCGCCCACGATCGTGAAGTCATACTTCGACTTCACGTCGGTGATCTCGTACTGCATGAAGACCAGGTTCCAGATCTCCACATAGCGGTCGTCATCGGTGGCCGGGCCGCCGTCGATGCCGTACGCGGGTCCGCGGTCGAAGAAGATCTCCGAGCATGGCCCGGCCGGGCCCGGAAGACCCGTCGTCCAGTAGTTGGTGTCCTTGCCCAGCCGCTGGATGCGCTCCGCAGGAAGGTCGGTCAGGCGCAGCCAGAGATCGAAGGCCTCGTCGTCCTCCTCGTACACCGTGACCCAGAGATCCTTCGACTCGAAGCCGAGGCCGCCGTCGGCCTCAGGGCTCGTCAGCAGCTCCCACGCGTAGCGGATCGCGCCTTCCTTGAAGTAGTCGCCGAACGACCAGTTGCCGAGCATCTGGAAGAAGGTGCCGTGCCGAGGGGTCTTGCCGACCTCTTCGATGTCATTCGTGCGAATGCACTTCTGGTTGTCGGCCGCACGCGGGTAGGGGGCGGGCACATCACCGCTGAGATACGGGATGAACGGAACCATGCCGGCCACGGTGAACAGCAGGGCGGGGTCGTCCGTCACCAGAGAGGCGGACGGAACGATCGTGTGGCCGTTCTTCTCGAAGTAGTCGAGGTAACGGCGGGCGATCTCAGCGGTCTTCATGGAAGTGTTCCCTCAGGAATGCAGGCGGGGGCTCCCGGCGCGGGCCGGGCCGGGAGAGCGGGTCGGTGGGAGGCGGTCAGTCGGTGAGTCGTGCGGCGCCGTCTTCGGCGGCGTCTTCGATCGCCTGGGCGGTGTCATGAGCCGCGTCGCGCGCGGACTCGATCGCGTCGGATGCCGCCGTCTTCGCGTCGGCGACGAGCCCCTCGATCTTCGCCTCCTGGGCGCGGTAGGCGTCGCCGATGCGATCGGTGAACTCGGTGATGCGCGCGTCCACCTCGGCGAGCACCTCGTGTCCACGCGGGTCTTTGTTGACCAGGTGCGCGGCCACGAAGCCGCCGATGATTCCGAGGACGAACCACACCGCGTTCTTCATGGCATCCATGTTATGTGCAAACGACGAAGGGCGCCGGGTGGTCCCGGCGCCCTTCGCGCGAATCGCGTGCGACGCGATCAGCGAGCTGCGTAGTACTCGACGACCAGCTGCACGTCGCAGGTCACGGGGACCTCTGCGCGCTTGGGACGACGCACGAGGCGCGCCTGCAGCTTGTCGAGCTCGACCTCGAGGTAGCCCGGAACCGGGGGCAGAACCTCGGCGTGACCGCCGGCTGCTGCCACCTGGAAGGGCTCGAGGGCCTCGCTCTTGGCCTTGACGTGGATGAGCTGGCCGGGCTTGACGCGGAACGACGGGCGGTCGACGAGCTGGCCGTCCACGAGGATGTGGCGGTGCACGACGAGCTGACGCGCCTGCGCCGTGGTGCGGGCGAAGCCGGCGCGGAGCACGAGCGCGTCCAGACGCATCTCGAGCTGCTCGACCAGGTTCTCACCGGTCAGGCCGTCCTTGCGGCGGGCCTCTTCGAACTGGATGCGCAGCTGCTTCTCGCGGATGCCGTACTGCTCGCGGAGGCGCTGCTTCTCGCGCAGACGGACGGCGTAGTCGCTGTCGGCCTTGCGCTTGGTGCGGCCGTGCTCGCCGGGAGCGTAGGGACGCTTCTCGAGGTAGCGGGCGGCCTTGGGGGTCAGTGCGACGCCGAGGGCGCGCGACAGGCGGACCTTGCGGCGGTCCTGGGACTTCGTTGCCACGAAGTGATCCTTCCGATGACGTGGTCGTGGCTTTCACGACTCACGGACGTATCCCCCGCTCTTCGCCCTTTCTGGACTGCACGCCGGAGCACGCCAGAAGGTCTTCGTCAGAAGAGGGAGATGCCCGAAAACCCGGTTTCGAGCCGCTCAAGTCTATCAGAGCGGCACCATGTCTCTCGGATCGGCACCGTGAGCCGGAATCTCCCGCCTATCACCGCTGCGCGAGGTCGATCACCGACGGCGGGTAGAGAGTGAGTTCTCCTCGCCGGAGCGCATCGAGCGGATACCAGCCGACCGAGGTGTCGCCGTCGAGCACCGGCAGTCGTGCGGTGCGTGGCAGCGACTCCAGTCGAGCCGAACGCACCTGGAAAGCGTGCACGATCTCGTGTCCGCGGCGGCCGTGAGCGTCGAAGATGTTCTCGCTCACGCCGAGCGGTTGCGCGTCGTCGATGGTGGCTGCGAGCTCTTCGGCGAACTCGCGGTCGAGCGCTTCACGGGCAGACTCTCCGAATTCGATCCCGCCTCCCGGGAGGCGGAGGAAGGAATCGTGGCCGGCCGACGCCGCGTACTCCTCGGCCAGCACATGTCCGTCGACGATCAGCGCCCCCACCACGATGCTCCTCACCCGCAGGGGTGCGCGGAGCTCGGAGGCGTACGCCTCGACGGCCCGGGAGTACTGAGGAAGCGCGGGCGCGAGGCGCTGCAGCGCCGTGCGCAGCGCGGCGGCAGGCTTCCCGTCATCGAACAGTGCGAGGGCGAGGAAGGCGTCGGCGGCGGGGGCGAGTGCGTCGGCGGGATCGATCGCGCGCAACGCCGCGATGGCTCCGGACGCTTCGCCCACATTTCGCAGGGAACTCGCGAGCTGGATGACCGCCTGTGACCGCAACGGCTGCCGCAGGCCGGCGTCCAGCGCCGCACGGTAGAGCGGGATCGCGGCATCCTCTTCGCCCAGGAAGTCGTGGAGGGATGCGCGTTCGAACAGGCCATCGGCATCGCCGGCCGGACGCTCCGCGACCAGAGCCGCCAGTTCTTCCCGCATCCGCTGCGCGTTCGTCTCGTCCGCGCGACGCCAGAACGCCGCCACCCGCTCGTGCCAGTCCGGCGCGGGGACCCCGTGGCCGGTCACCGTTCACCCAGGATGCGGCGGATCTTGTCGAGTCGTGCGGAGATGTCGCGCTCGAGCCCGCGGCCGGTGGGCGTGTAGTAGGTGCGTCCCGTGAGCTCGTCGGGAAGATACTGCTGCGCCGCGACGCCTACCTCGAGGTCGTGCGGGTACACATAGCCCTTGCCGTGTCCGAGCCGCTTCGCGCCCGGGTAGTGCGCGTCGCGCAGGTGGCGGGGCACACGACCGAATCCTCCCCGTCTCACATCCGCGATGGCCTGGTCGATCGCGATGTAGGCGGCGTTCGACTTCGCCGTGGTCGCGAGGTAGGCCGTCGCTTCGGCGAGGGGGATGCGCCCTTCCGGCATGCCGATGAACGCAACGGCATCCGCCGCCGCCACGGCGATCTGCAGGGCCTGGGGATCAGCGAGTCCGATGTCTTCGGCGGCCGAGATCACCAGGCGGCGGGCGATGAACCGAGGGTCCTCCCCCGCCTCGATCATGCGCGCGAGGTAGTGCAGCGCGGCGTCGACGTCGGAGCCGCGGATCGACTTGATGAAGGCGCTGATGACGTCGTAGTGCTCGTCGCCCTGCTTGTCGTAACGCAGCAGAGCGCGATCCACGGCCTGGGCGACATGATCGGCCGTGATCACGGGGGCCTCGTCGGCGCCGTCGGGCGGCACGACGACCATCGATGCCGCCGCCTCCAGTGACGTGAGGGCCCGCCGCGCGTCTCCGGAAGCGAGCTGGATCATCGCGGCGCGGGCTTCGGGGGCCAGCTCGACCGCTCCCCCGAGCCCTCGAGGATCGCTGACGGCACGATCGATCAGGTGTGCGAGGTCTTCGTCGGTGAGCGGCTGCAGGGTCAGCAGCAGCGAGCGCGAGAGCAGAGGGGAGATCACCGAGAACGAGGGGTTCTCCGTGGTCGCGGCGATGAGGATGACCCATCCGTTCTCGACGCCGGGGAGCAGGGCGTCCTGCTGCGCCTTCGTGAATCGATGGATCTCGTCGAGGAACAGGATGGTCGAGACGCCGTAGAGGTCCCGTTGGTTCATCGCCTCCTGCATGACCTCGCGCACGTCGCGGACGCCGGCGGTCACCGCCGAAAGTTCGACGAAGCGGCGCCCGGACGTACGGGCGATCGCCTGCGCCAACGTCGTCTTGCCCGTCCCGGGCGGCCCCCACAGGATGACGGACACCGCCGAGCGTGTGGAGCCCTGCGGATCGGCGAGGGCGACGAGCGGCGAGCCCGGCCGAAGCAGGTGCCCCTGGCCTGCGACCTCGTCCAGGGACACCGGCCGCATGCGCACGGCGAGTGGGGTCTGCCCCTGGAAGAGGGCGGTGGGGCTGGTCACCCCACAAGGCTAACGGCGGCCTGAGGCCTCCGGCGCGTTTGTCGCCTGCCCGCGCCTGCGAATAGGCTTTCCCCACCCGGATCTCCGGGAAGCGAAGGAGGTCCCGTGGCTTCGGGTGCAGGCAGGAAGAGCGCGCGCGCATCGCGTGACCGTGCACGGCTGTATCAGGCGCGCCGGGAGTTCCATCAGGCCCTCGGACGGCGACGCCGGCGCGACAACATCGTCGCGGGAGTCGTGGGAGGTGCGCTGATCCTCGCCGTGATCGCGGGTCAGGTGGCGTACTACACCGTCGGTCCCGGTCAGCCCCTGCCCACCCCGTCGTCGACGACGACGCCTTCGCCGTCCCCGACCGCCGGCGTCGACACTCCTGCACCGCAGGTCAGCCCCACTCCGCTTCCCACAGACTCCCCGTCCCCCACTCCCACGCCCTGACGCTGCCGTATAGGCTGGCAGCCGACCGAACCCCCAGGCGGCGTGAGCCGCGACGAGGTGCATCCCGTGACTTCCGTACCCGCAGAATCCGCTCCGAGCGACTCCACGACGAACGAGCTCGATGCTCGCGATGAGACCGTGATCGAGGCGAACGCCGACTCCGACGGCGTCGACGTCGACGCCGCGGACGCCGCGACCGAAACGGAGCCTGCCGCCGATCCGTCGCCCGCCCATGAAGAGTCCGCGGCTGAAGAGTCCGCCGCTGAAGAGTCCGCCGCATCCGCTGCCGATGCCGCGCCCGATGCCGTGGATGCCTTTCCGGCTGAGGAGCAGGGCGTTCCCGCCGTCGATGCCATCGTCGTCACGACCACCGAGTGGGGTCGCGTCCACGACGACGGAACCGTCTCCGTGCGGGAAGGCGAGATCTGGCGAGTGGTCGGGCAGTACCCCGA
Source organism: Actinomycetes bacterium (assembly GCA_023431405.1). GTDB lineage: Bacteria > Actinomycetota > Actinomycetes > Actinomycetales > Microbacteriaceae > Microbacterium. The sequence goes on along the minus strand of JAEYVZ010000049.1, from coordinate 14,206 downwards.
CGGCACGCCCGAGGAGGCCCTGGCCTACTTCGAGCGGAAGTTCAGCGACCTGACGAGCGAGGTGACGCTCCTCGAGGTCAGGCACCGCCGAGGTGGTGCGACGGCGAGCGACCTCCGCAGCACCCTCAAGACCGTCCGGGAGCGGGTCTCGGGCGCTTCTGCGGTGGGCGACCTCGCCGCCCTCGAAGCACGTCTGACCGCACTCGATGCGTCGCTCTCCGAAGCATCCGCCGAGGAGGCACAGGCGCACCGCGAAGCGGTCGACGCCGCCATCGCAGAGCGTACGAGCCTCGTCGAGGAGATCGAGGCGATCGCTGCGAGGGACCCCAAGTCGATCCAGTGGAAGCAGACCTCCGCAGAGGTCACCACGCTGTTCGAACGGTGGCAGGCGCACCAGGCCAACGGGCCGCGGCTTCCGAAGAACGTCGGACAGCAGCTGTGGAAGCGATTCCGCGACGCGCGGGCGGTGTTCGACAAGAACCGTCGCGAGTTCTACTCCAACCTCGACGAGGCACACAAGGCCGCGCGTGACGTCAAGTCGAAGCTCGTCGAGCGTGCCGAGGCTCTCGCGTCGAAGGGCGAGGACGGCATCGCCGCCTACCGCTCCCTCCTCGACGAGTGGAAGTCCGCCGGCCGCGCAGGCAAGAAGGTCGACGACGCGTTGTGGGCGCGCTTCAAGGCAGCAGGAGACGCGCTCTACGGTGCGCGCGCCGAGCGCGAGCACGCGGACGCCGAAGCCTCGAAAGAGAAGATCGACGCGAAGAAAGCGCTCCTGGAAGAGGCTTCTGCCGTCCCGAAGGAGAAGGACACAGCCAAGGCGCGGTCGCTGCTGACGGGCATCCAGCGTCGGTGGGATGACATCGGACGCATCTTCCCTCGCGAGGCCGAGCGGTCGCTCGACGACGAACTGCGCAAGATCGAGCAGGGAGTGAAGGCGCGCGAGGACGCCGAGTGGAAGAGCAACAACCCGGAGACCAAGGCGCGTCAGAACGACATGACGCAGCAGCTGGTCGACGCGATCGCCAAGCTCGAGGACGATCTCACCGCCGCGAAGGCGAGCAAGGACAAGGCACGCATCGCCAAGGCGGAGGAAGCTCTCGCAGCGCGCAAGTCGTGGCTCAAGGCTCTCGGCGGCTGAAACGCTTCGACGGCGCACTCTGTGCGAGGTTGCCGGGCCGGCGTTGTGGGCACGGGGAGAGTCGGGTTGTCCACATTCCGTCGTGATCACCGACACCCGATGGCGTGTTCCGGCAGAGTGGCGGGGTGACGTGGCCCTTCCTCTACTTCGCCGATGATCGGCTTTCGCTTCCCGAGCTGATGGCCGCCCGCCTCGACGGCGACCTCATCGAGATCGGTGACGCGTTCATGCCGACAGACGCGGTCGAGACGAGGGAGTTGCGCGCCGGTTCGCTGCGCGGCATCCTCGGCACCCACCTGGCGGCGACGCATGAGTCCGCTGCCTGGGTGCACGGCGCGATCCACGATCCGCCTTCTCGTCACCGGACGCAGCGATGCGTGCAGAAGCGGGTGTCACCGGTCCTCGACTCCCGCCTGGGCTACAGCGACATGAGGCTGCCGACTCGTGACGCCCTCCGCGTCGCGGGGGTCACTGTGACGAGCGTTCCCCGCACACTCGTCGACCTCGTTCGCGATCACGTCCGCACCGGCGAGGGCATCGAGGTCATCGAAGCGTTCGTGGAGTGGGACCCGACGGCGGTGCGCTCCGCGATCGCGTGGTTCGACGATGCCGGGCCGGTGCATCTCAAGCGCCCGGCGATAGATCACCTTCGCGGGCTGCTCGTCACGACGAGGTGACGCGGTACACGTCGTACACGGCGTCGATGCGCCGAACTGCGTTGAGCACACGGTCGAGATGCACGATGTCGCCCATCTCGAAGACGTAGCGACTGAGCGCCAGGCGATCGTTGTTGGTCTGAACCGATGCCGACAGGATGTTGACGTGATGCTCGCTCAGCACGCGGGTGATGTCGCTGAGAAGCCCCGACCGGTCGAGAGCCTCGACCTGGATCTGAACAAGGAAGACGCTCTTCGTCGTCGGTGCCCATGTGACGTCGATCATGCGCTCCGGGTCGGCCTGCAGCGCCCGGACGTTCGTGCAATCCGAGCGGTGCACGGATACGCCGCTCCCCCGCGTCACGAAGCCGACGATCTCGTCACCCGGCACGGGGGTGCAGCATTTCGCGAGCTTGACGAGGATGTCGGGAGCACCACGGACGAGAACGCCGGAGTCGCCGCCGCGCGGCGCTTTCGATCGGCCCACCGGCGGCAGATCGATGGGACCGGTGGAGGTGTCTTCATGGGTGCTGACGAGCGCGGTGACCTTCTCGATCACCGACTGGGTCGACACGTGTCCCTCGCCGACGGCGGCGTAGAGGGCTGTGACGTCTTCGTAACGGAGTTGGTGGGCGACCTCGGTGAACGAGTCTTGATTCATCAGGCGCTGAAGCGGCAGGTTCTGGCGGCGCATCGCACGAGCGATGGCATCCTTCCCCTGTTCGATCGCCTCGTCGCGGCGCTCTTTCGTGAACCAGCCGCGGATCTTGCTGCGCGCCCTGGTCGACTTCACGAAGCTCAGCCAGTCCTGGCTCGGACCGGCGTCGGGATTCTTCGACGTGAAGACCTCGACGACGTCGCCCGAGTGCAGTTCGGACTCCAGCGGGACGAGTCGGCCGTTGACCTTCGCGCCCATCGTGCGATGGCCGACCTCGGTGTGGACGGCGTAGGCGAAGTCGACAGGGGTGCCGCCGGCAGGCAGACCGATCACGCGGCCCTTGGGGGTGAAGACGTACACCTCTTTGGCGCCGATCTCGAACCGGAGCGAGTCGAGGAATTCGCCCGGGTCGGCGGTCTCGGCCTGCCAGTCGGAGATGCGAGCAAGCCACGCCATATCGGTGTCGACGGACTTCTCGTCGGCCTTGCCGCCGTTCATCCGCTCTTTGTACTTCCAGTGCGCGGCGACACCGTACTCGGCCTGCTGGTGCATCTCGTTAGTACGGATCTGGATCTCGACGGTCCTCCCGCCGGGGCCGATGACAGTCGTGTGCAGCGACTGGTAGAGGTTGAACTTGGGTGTGGCGATGTAGTCCTTGAAACGCCCCGGGATCGGCGTCCAACGGGCGTGGATGGCGCCGAGCACCGCGTAGCAGTCGCGAACGGTGTTGACGAGCACGCGGATGCCGATGAGGTCGTAGATGTCGTCGAACTCGCGGCCTCGGACGACCATCTTCTGGTACACCGAGTAGAGCTGCTTCGGACGGCCCATGATGCGCCCGCGGATGCGCAGGTCGCGCAGGTCGGCTTCGACCGCTTCGATGACGGACTGCACGTACTGCTCGCGCTGCGGGGTGCGCTGCTTCACGAGGCTGTCGATTTCGACGTAGAGCTTCGGGTGGAGCACCGCGAACGAGAGGTCTTCGAGTTCGCTCTTGATGGCCTGGATACCCAGGCGATGCGCCAGGGGTGCGTAGATCTCGAGCGTCTCGGTGGCCTTCTTCGCCGCCTTCTCCGGCGGGACGAAGCCCCACGTGCGGGCGTTGTGCAGCCGGTCGGCGAGTTTGATGAGCAGGACGCGGATGTCTTTCGACATCGCCACGATCATCTTCCGCACCGTCTCGGCCTGCGCGGCGTCGCCGTATTTGACCTTGTCGAGCTTGGTGACGCCGTCCACGAGCATCGCTACTTCGCTGCCGAACTCCTCGCGGAGCTGGTCGAGGCTGTAGTCGGTGTCTTCGACGGTGTCGTGCAGGAGGGCTGCGGCGATGGCGCGCGGGCCGAGCCCGAGTTCCGCGAGAATCTGCGCCACCGCGAGAGGGTGCGTGATGTACGGTTCACCGCTCTGGCGTTTCTGCGAGGCGTGGGCCTTGGCGGCCGTCTGGTAGGCACGCTCGATGACCGCGATGTCGCCTCGCGGGTGATGCGTGCGAACCGTGCGGATCAGCAGCTCGACGCCGTCTCGCGACGGTGCGCGCGAGAACAGCCTCGGCACGAGGCGCCGCAGCGAGCTCTGGGGCGGGGTGGAGCCAGACGACACAGTGTCCGTCATGAGGTCACCTCCGCCGTCTCAGAATCCTTCAATCCTACGCCCGCCGGCGCACGTCACGCCGCCGCGACGGCCTTCTGGCGCGCCGTGCGCACGCGCTCATCGCGTTCTGCCATGCCGGGTTCGTTCTCGCGCATGAGCGAGTAGAGCGGCGCGGCGACGAACAGCGTGGAGTAGGCCGCCACGATCGTGCCGACGAAGATCGACAGCGAGATGTCGGTGAGCGTCTGGGCGCCCAGCCACAGGGCACCGATGAACAGGATCGCGCCGGTGGGCAGCGCGGCCACGACGGTCGTGTTGATCGATCGCACCAGCGTCTGGTTGACGGCGAGGTTCACCGACTCCCCGAACGTGCGGCCGGACTTCTCACCGTCTTCCGAGGTGTTCTCGCGGATCTTGTCGAACACGACAGTGGTGTCGTACAGCGAGTACGAGAGGATCGTGAGGAAGCCGATCACAGCGGCCGGCGAGATCTCGAAGCCGAACACGGCGTAGATGCCGACCGTGATGACGAGCACGTCGACCAGGCCGATGATGGCGGCGACCGACATCTTCCACGTGCGGAAGTAGATCGCGAGGATGAGGAAGGTCAGCGCGAGGAAGATCGCGAGCCCCCACAGCGACTGTCGAGTGACGTCCTGCCCCCAGCTGGGGCCGATGAACGAAGAGCTGACGCTTGCCTCGTCGACCCCATACGCTTCGGCCAGGGCCGCGGTGACGGCCCGGGTCTCGGGGTCGGTCATCTGGTCGGTCTGCACGCGCACCGCGTCATCGCCGATCGTGGTGACCTTCGTCGTCGCTCCGGGAACCACCGACTGTACGGCGTCGGTGGCGAGAAGCTGATCGGGTGACGCCACATCGTTGACCGTGAACTGCGAACCGCCGGTGAACTCGATGGAGAACTGGATCGGACGGAAGACGGGCACGAGTGCCGCGCCGATCACCAGGATCGCGGCGATGATGAACCAGGTGCGACGGCGGCCGACGAACGGGAACGACGTCTTCCCGGTGTAGAGGTCGTTACCGAGCTCGTTCATGGAGCGCATCAGTCGTCTCCCTCCGTCGTAGAGCGGGTATTCGGACTGTTCTGGGCGAGCTTTCGCTCCGCGATGGTCTGCCGCCGCTCAGCTTCTCCGCGGGATCGCGATGCGCGGCGTGCGGCGGCGGTCTTGCCGGTGGCGGCGACCGGAGCGCGGAACTGTGCACGACCACGGTAGACGGCACCGAGCGCCTCGGGGTCTAGCCCGGAGAGCGGGTGACCGCCGCCGAAGAAGCGCGTGCGAGCCAGGAGCTGCAGAACGGGATGCGTGAAGGCGATGAAGATGAGGATGTCGATGAGCGTCGTGAGACCCAGCGTGAACGCGAAGCCCTTCACCGTGGCGTCGGCGAGGATGTACAGCACGACCGCCGCCAGGATGTTGATCGACTTCGAGATGTAGATCGTGCGTTTGGCTCGACCCCACCCGTCTTCGACGGCGCTCGTGATCGACTTGCCGTCTCGCAGCTCGTCGCGGATGCGCTCGAAGTAGACGATGAAGGAGTCTGCGGTGAAGCCGATCGTCACGATGAGGCCGGCGACCCCGGCGAGCGACAGGCGGAAGCCCATGCGCCAGGCGAGGATGCAGAGAGTGATGTAGGTCAGGACGCCCATCACGACGAGTGAGGCGATGATGACGAACCCGAGGGATCGGTACACCACGAGCGAGTAGACGGCGACCAGGGCCAGGCCGATGAGGCCTGCGATGAGGCCGATCTGAAGCTGCTGCGATCCGAGGGTCGCCGAGATCGAGTTGGAGCTCTGGACTTCGAAGCTGAGCGGCAGCGCGCCGTACTTCAGCTGATCGGCGAGCGTCTTCGAGGTCTCCTGTGTGAAATTGCCGGTGATCTGGGGCTTGCCGTCGAGGATGACCGCATTCATGGAGGGTGCAGACAGCACGAGCCCGTCGAGGACGAAGGCGAACTGGTTGCGGGGCGGCGTCTCGCCGTACAGGCGCTGGCTGATCTTGCCGAAGGTCTCGGTTCCCTGACCGTCGAAGACGATGTTGACGGCCCACTGGTTGTTCTGGGTGTTCAGGCCGTTCGTCGCGTCGGAGATCGACGAGCCGTCGAGCTCGACGGGGCCGAGGATGTACTTCGCCGAACCGTCGGACTCACACGTGATGAGTGGTTCGCCCTGGGGCTCGTTCGCCGGGTCGTTCGACGGATCTGCGCAGTCGTACGCGAGGAACTTGGCGTACAGAGCGTCGGTGACCCAGCTCGGGTCGCTTCCGTTGCTCGGCTCCGCGGTGGGCGTGGCGTTCAGCGTCGGGTCGGGAGTCGGGTAGGGCGTCTCCTTGCCGTCTTCGCCCACGTATGACGTCGAGGGTGCGGCGGTGTAGATCACCGCACGCAGCTGAAGCTGCGCGGATGCCTCGATGCGGTTGCGCGTCTCCTCGTCGGCCTGTCCGGGGACTTGGACGACGATCTGGTTGCCCGCCTGCGTCGTGATGTCGGCCTCGCCGACACCGGACGCGTCCACACGCTGCCGGATGATCGCAGCCGCCTGGTCCATCTGCTCCTGCGAGGGTCGGCTCCCATCGGGGGTCTTCGCCTCCAGGATGATCTGGGTGCCGCCCTGGAGGTCGAGCGCGAGCTCGGGAACCCAGGAGCTGCCGGGGTTGCCTTCGGAGTCGGTGAAGACGTAGACGCCGAGGGCGTTGATGCCGAACAGGAGGGCCGTGAGTGCGATCAGGCCCGTGAGGGCCCGCCACGCACGACGGACAGGGGTGGGTGCAGCCACGAAGAGTCCTTGGTGTGAACGACGGGAAGAGGGATTCAGGCCTTGGGCTTGTCGTCCGTGTCGGGGGTCACGTCGTCAGCACGGGTGGCGGTGACGTCGTGCGCGTCGACCGCGTCGTCGGAGGGAACGTCAGCCTCGTCCTCGACGTTCTCGTCTTCGTCGACGACACGCAGCACGGCCTGGCTGTGAACCTCGACCTCGACGCCCGGTGCGAGGGCGACGAGCGCGGGACGCGACAGGTCGTCGGCGTCGAACGACACGAGGGTGCCGTAGAGCCCGCCCTGCAGGAGCACCTTCGCTCCGGGGACCATCGCGCGCTGCTTGCTCTCCTGCTCGGCCTTCATCCGCTGGGTGCGACGACGGGAGCTCCAGAACATGAAGACGATGAGCGCGAGGAGAATGATCAGCATTCCGTACTGCGCGAAGAACGACGCGACGGGATCCATCTGCTGAGCGCCCTGAGTTGTTGCAAAGACCATGGAGTTGTGGACGCCTTTCGCGACGTGGCACGCCGCCGGGTGCGGCAATACAGGAAAAGGGGCGAGAGCCTTCAGCGATTATAGGTCATCGAGCCTCAGCGCCCCGCCTGGCTGAGGAATTCGCAGGTGCGCGTATGCCTCGGGAGTCGCGATGCGCCCGCGCGGGGTGCGACCGAGGAAACCGATGCGCACGAGGTAGGGCTCGACGACCGATTCGATCGTCTCCGCCTCCTCGCCTACCGTGACGGCCAGTGTGTTGAGACCGACGGGTCCGCCGCGGAACCGACGGACGACCGCATCCAGCACGGCACGGTCGAGGCGATCGAGACCGATCTCATCGACATCGTAGAGATCCAGCGCGGACGAGACATGAGCCTCGGTGGCGGCTCCCCCGAGGCCGGCGCCGCCGTGGACGATGACGTAGTCGCGCACACGCCGCAGGAGACGGTTCGCGATGCGCGGCGTGCCGCGGGAACGGCGGGCGATCTCCGCGCGAGCAGGCGGCGGGACCTCGATGCCCAGCACGCTCGAAGACCGTGCGATGACCTGCTCGAGCTCCCCCGCCTCGTAGTACTCGAGGTGGGCCGTGAAACCGAACCTATCGCGGAGCGGGTTAGGCAGAAGTCCGGAGCGTGTGGTGGCGCCGACGAGGGTGAACGGTGCGAGGTCGAGCGGGATGCTGGTCGCTCCTGCCCCCTTGCCCACCATGATGTCGATGCGGAAGTCCTCCATGGCCAGGTAGAGCATCTCCTCCGCCGACCGGGCCATCCGATGGATCTCGTCGATGAAGAGCACTTCACCGGGGACGAGGCTCGACAGCAGCGCGGCGAGATCGCCCGCATGCTGGATGGCCGGCCCGCTCGACATCCGGAGCGGCCGATCGCTCTCGTGCGCGACGATCATCGCGAGCGTGGTCTTGCCGAGGCCGGGAGGCCCGGACAGGAGAATGTGGTCGGGCGGTCGCTGTTGGAGGCGCGCCGCGTCGAGCAGGAGCTGCAGCTGCCCACGGACCTTGTGCTGACCGACGAACTCCGCCAGCGACATCGGCCGGAGGGCGCCCTCTACCGCGAGCTCCGTGTCGTCCTCGGCGACAGCCGGGTCGTGCGCCTCACCCACGCGGCTGCTCCCTGGTTCCCGCCGCAGCACCCTGGTCGACTCGGGCAGGTCCGAGATGGGCGAGGGCGCGCTTGAGGAGAGCGGGCACGGACGCGCGTTCGTCGGCGCCCGCGCTCGGAGTGATCGCTGCGACAGCCTCCGTCGATACACGTTCGTTCCAGCCGAGGCCGATCAGTGCAGTGACCACCTGAGCCGCGATGGCGCCCGAGGCTGCGGAGGGGCCCCGTGCGGACGATGTCGACGGCACGGTGAGCTTGCCGGCGAGCTGAACGACGATCAGCTTGGCGGTCTTGGGGCCGATGCCCGAGACACGGCGGAACGGCGCGTCGTCTTCTGCGGCGACTGCCTCGGCGATCTGGTGCACCGTCAGCGAAGCCAGCACCCCGATGGCGGACTTGGGGCCGACCCCCGACACTCCCAGCAGCTGGCTGAAGACGGTGAGCTCTTCGCGTTCACGGAATCCGTAGAGCGACAGCGCATCTTCTCGCACGATGAGCGTCGTGTGGAGGACGATCTCGTCGCCGACGTGGAACTCACGCGCCAGCTGCGGGGTGACTGCCACGGCGAAGCCGACCCCGCCGACGTCGATCACGACGGTTTCGGCATCGAGGTGGAGCACGCGGCCCCGAAGCGAGGAGATCATGAGGCGAGCCTAGGCGAGCGTTCGGACATTTGTTCGACCGACACGCGAACGGTCACACCAGCGCGACGGTGAGGGTCAGCGTCGCGCCAGCCGTTCCGCGTCGGCCCAGCGCTGCTGCGCAGGCGTGAGCGTCCCGTTCGCGGCGGCGGGCGAGGTGCCGCGGCGCCAGGCATGGCACAGAGCGATGGCGAGAGCGTCGGCGGCGTCCGCCGGCTGCGGCAGTGCGTCCAGACGCAGCACCCGGGCGACCATCGCCTGCACCTGGCGCTTGTCGGCGGCACCGTAGCCCGTGATCGCGGCCTTCACCTCCGACGGCGTATGGGTGGCCGCGGGGAGGCCTCGCTCCCCCGCGATGAGAAGGGCGATGCCGCTGGCCTGGGCGGTGCCCATGACCGTCTGGCGGTTGTGCTGAGCGAACACACGCTCCACCGCGACGACGTCCGGACGGAGCGAATCGACGATCTCGCGAAGGCCCGCGGCGATCACCGCGAGCCGCTCATGAATCGGCGCCGTGCTCTCGCTCCGGACCACACCCACGTGCACGAGAGACGCGGAACGGTCGGCACGCACATCGACGACGCCGACGCCGCAGCGGGTCAGCCCGGGGTCTATGCCCAGAACGCGAAGAGCGGATGCCACTCCCTCACGCTATGCGGTGGGACGCGGCATCCGCTCTTCGAAACGCGGGGGCACCGAATGCGGTCAGTCGTCCGCTTCGAGCTCGGCCTGCACCTCAGGGGTGAGGTCGAAGTTGCTGAAGACGTTCTGCACGTCGTCGCTGTCTTCGAGCGCGTCGATGAGCCGGAAGATCTTGCGGGCCGTCTCGGCATCGATCTCGACCTTCAGCGACGGCACGAACTCGACGTCGGCCGACTCGTATTCGATGCCCGCCTCCTGGATCGCCGTGCGCACCGCGACGAGTTCGGACGGGTCGGTGATGACTTCGTAGCCCTGGGCGTGCGGTTCGATCTCCTCGGCGCCGGCCTCCAAGGCGGCGAGCATCACGTCGTCCTCCGTCGTTCCTTCGCCGGAGACGACGATGACGCCCTTGCGGTGGAAGTTGTAGGCGACCGAACCCGGGTCGGCGAGCGTGCCGCCGTTGCGGGAGAGCGCGGTGCGGACCTCCGCGGCGGCACGGTTCTTGTTATCGGTCAGACACTCGATCATGAGCGCGACGCCATTCGGTCCGTACCCCTCGTACATGATCGACGAGTATTCGACCGACTCGCCGCCGATGCCCGCCCCACGCTTGATGGCGCGGTCGATGTTGTCTTTCGGGACGGAGGTCTTCTTCGCCTTCAGCACGGCGTCGAAGAGCGTGGGGTTGCCCTGGAGATCCGGCCCGCCGAGCTTCGCGGCGACTTCGATGTTCTTGATGAGCTTGGCCCACGACTTCGCACGGCGCGCGTCGATCACGGCCTTCTTGTGCTTCGTCGTCGCCCATTTTGAGTGTCCGGACATAGATTCCAGTCTAAAGGGATCGGTGGCCCCCTCAGTGGAAACCGCGATCGCCCGGCCGATCGGCGCGGCGGCAGAGGACACCGCCTCGCCGCGCGGTGTATCTGACGCGGCCCGCCCGGCCACCTCAGACCATGGATGACAGACGACGCGCGCTGGACGCCGCGCATGCCGCAGCCCTGCGCTTCTTCGACACCCTGGATGACCGTCCCGTCTGGCCGCGTGCGGCGCTGGACGACATGCTCCGGGCGTTCGGCGGCCCGATCCCGGACGTCGGCGAGGATGCGGCGGCAGTCGTGGCGGAGCTCGCCGAACGCGCCGACCCGGGTCTGGTGGCCATTCCAGGAAGCCGCTTCTTCGGTTTCGTCATCGGAGCGACGCTGCCGGCGGCGTTGGCGTCGGACTGGCTCGTGTCGGCATGGGACCAGAACTCGGGATCGAGCACCATGACCACGGCCACCGTGGCCGTGGAGCGCACGGCGGGCCGCTGGGTGTGCGAACTGCTGGGGCTGCCGGACACCGCCGCCGTCGGTTTCGTCACGGGCGCCCAGGTGTCGAACTTCGTGTGCATCGCTACGGCACAGCACGCCGTCCTTCGTCGTGCGGGGTGGGATCTGACGACCTCAGGACTGCGGGGCGCTCCCCCGGTGCGGCTCGTCGTCGGCGGCGATCGACACGGATCCGTCGATCGCGCCGCTCGTCTGTGCGGGATAGGAGCCGACGAGTTGGTCGTGGCCCGCTCGGACGATGCGGGGCGGATGACCCCCGACGGGCTCGCGAATGCGCTGTCGGCGTGCGGGGACGATCCGCTGATCGTGTGCCTGCAAGCGGGTGAAGTGCACTCCGGGGCCTTCGATCCGTTCACAGAACTGATTCCGCTCGCGAGGGAGCGCGAGGCGTGGGTGCACATCGACGGCGCGTTCGGGCTGTGGGCCGCCGCGTCGCCGGGGCTCCGACACCTCACGGCCGCCGCCGCATCCGCCGACTCCTGGACGACGGACGCCCACAAGACACTGAACGTCCCCTACGACTGTGGGATGGCGATCGTGCGCGATCCCGCCGACGCGATCGCGATGTTCCGTACGGGCGGCGACTACCTCATGTACGCGACCTTCGATCCGTGGGATGTCGGACCTGAGCTGTCGCGTCGCGCTCGAGGTGTTCCGGTGTGGGCGGCGCTGCGGAGTCTCGGACGCGAGGGGGTGGCCGAGCTCGTCTCCCGGCTCCATCGACACACGGTGCGGATGGCGGACGGACTGCGCGGCGTCCCCGGCGTGACCGTCGTCGTCGACCCCGTGTACACGCAGGTGATGTTCCATCTGGCAGACGATCGACGCACGCGCGCTCTCGGTGAGGCGATCCTCGCCGACGGCACGGCCGCTCTCACCGGTGCGACGTGGCGGGACAGAGCGGTGCTGCGCTGCTCGGTGTCTTCGTGGGCCACGACCGACGACGACATCGACCGCACGGTGGGCGCGATCGCTCGCCTCGCGGAGGCTCTTTGAGCGCGCACCTCCGGGCCGGATCAGGCGGCGCGCACCGAATCGACGAAGAGCTGGTGGAACCGTCGCTCGCCGGTGACCTCCGGGTGGAACGCCGTCGCCATGAGGGGGCCCTGCCGGACCGCGACGATCCGGCCGTCGTCGAGCGCCGCGAGGGTCTCGACTCCGGCGCCCGTCTCCACGACGGCGGGTGCCCGGATGAACACGGCGTGCACGGGCGGCTCACCGACGGCGGCGACGGCGAGGTCTGTCTCGAATGAGTCGACCTGGCTGCCGAATGCGTTGCGCTGCGCGGTCACATCCATGCCGCCGAACGTCTCCTGGCCGGCGATGCCGTCGGTGATGCGGTCGGCGAGGAGGATGAGCCCCGCACAGGTGCCGTACATCGGCATCCCGTCGGCGATCGCGCGGCGCACGGGGTCCTGCATACCGAAGGCGCGGGCGAGCTTGTCGATGACGCTCGATTCCCCGCCCGGAATCACGAGCCCCTCGACAGCGGCGAGCTCCTCGGGGCGCCTCACCGTTCGCGCGTCGGCGCCGAGCGACCGCAGGACTCGGAGGTGCTCGCGCACGTCGCCCTGGAGTGCGAGCACACCGATCCGCGGGTTACCAGCCACGCTCGGCGAGGCGGTGAGGCGCAGGGAGGTCGGCGACGTTGATTCCCACCATGGCTTCGCCGAGTCCTCGGGAGACCTCGGCGATGACGGCGGGATCATCGTGGAACGTCGTCGCCTTCACGATGGCGGCGGCGCGCTGGGCCGGGTTTCCGCTCTTGAAGATGCCGGAGCCCACGAAGACGCCGTCGGCACCCAGCTGCATCATCATCGCCGCATCGGCGGGGGTGGCGACGCCGCCGGCGACGAACAGCACGACGGGGAGGGCGCCGGTCTCGGCAACCTCGGCCACGAGCTCGTAGGGGGCCTGGAGCTCTTTCGCGGCGACGTAGAGCTCGTCTTTGGTCATGCTGCGAAGAGTGTTGATCTCGCTCGTGATCTTGCGGATGTGCTTGGTCGCCTCGGACACGTCGCCGGTTCCCGCCTCGCCCTTCGAGCGGATCATCGCCGCGCCTTCGTTGATCCGGCGCAGCGCTTCACCGAGGTTGGTCGCGCCGCACACGAAGGGGACGGTGAAGTCCCACTTGTCGATGTGGTTCACGTAGTCGGCGGGCGAGAGCACTTCGGACTCGTCGATGTAGTCGACGCCGAGCTCCTGCAGCACGCGGGCCTCGACGAAGTGTCCGATGCGCGCCTTGGCCATCACAGGGATCGATACGGCCTCGATGATGCCGTCGATCATGTCGGGGTCGCTCATTCTGGAGACCCCGCCTTCAGCCCGGATGTCAGCGGGCACACGTTCGAGCGCCATGACGGCGACGGCGCCGGCGTCCTCGGCGATCCTCGCCTGCTCGGGCGTGACGACGTCCATGATGACGCCGCCCTTGAGCATCTCGGCCATGCCGCGCTTGACCCGCGCGGTTCCGACCTCGCCGGCAGCGGTGGGCTGGGGGTTCTCGGTCACGTCAGACCTCTTCGATCCGTGTCTCGGGACGCCCGGCGGGGGTGCTCCGCACCAGGGCGGGACCGCGACGCCGGCCGCCGTGGTCGGGGCGGTCTCATCCTAGGTCGTTCGTGGACGCACCCTCACGGACCGCCCGCAACACGGACACGTCCTCGCGAGAGCCGTGCCGCGGTCACGACGCGCGCGCGTGCTCCCCCGGCCGCGCGAGACCCGCGGGCCACGCGTCGTCGAGCTCGAGCGTGCGCGGCTCGGGCGCCCGCCCGGCCAGCCGCAGCGCGCGCACGAGCACCCCGCGGCGCACGCGCTGGGTCTGCGCCACCGCCTCGTTGTGGAACCGGCGAGCCAGCTGCACGCGGTACCAGGCCGCGCCGAGGTCCCGCAGGACGCGTTCGCCCAGCGGGTCCTGCGTGATCGTGGCGACCTCCTCGGCGTCGTCGAGCACCTCCCGCAGGGTCGCGGTCAGCTCGCTCTCGACGAGGGCACGCTCCTGCTCGGACGCGGGCGCACCCGCCGGTCCCAGCGCGTCGCGTAGGTCGAGCTGCTGCAGCCCGGCGGGGACCTCGCCGGCGCCGCCCGCCGTCAGCGCGGCCCATGCCGCCTCGCCGACCACCAGGGAGCTCGCGGGGTCCAGCAGCCCGCTCGCGGCGAGCT